>NZ_JBHZCY010000047.1:15736-61837 GCF_042786665.1 Kitasatospora sp. NPDC059146
GTGGGCCCGGGGGGGTTTTGGGGCAGCGGGCCCCCCGGGGGGGGGGGGGGGTCACCGGGGGGGAGCGGGGGGCACAACCGGGGCGCGGGGGGGTCGCCCCCCGACGGGGTCCACCCCCCGGCTCCCCGGTCGCGCGCGGTGCGCGGCCGGACACAGCTCGACGCTGGCTGCTGGTGGCGGCGCCTGGGATCAGCGCTCTTCTTCGGCGGCCGTCGCGGTGGTGCTGGTGGTGAGACGGCCGCTCTCGTCCTGTATCTCCACGGCGATCTTCTTGAGCTCCGGCTCGAACTTCCGGCCGTGGTGGGCGCAGAAGAGCAGCTCTCCGCCGCTGGCGAGTACGACGCGCAGGTAGGCCTGGGCGCCGCAGCGGTCGCAGCGGTCCGCCGCGGTGAGCGGGCTCGCAGGTGTCAGAACAGTAGTCACGTCGCCTCTTCTCTAGCTCGACGAGCTGTCGTACCAGGGTCAACATCCAACCAGGCCGAAAACGTTCCCGCTCGTGGCTTTTCTTCTCTGAGGATTCTGCTGTGTTGATGAGGAGGTGCCCCGGGCGTCGGTGGTTCATGCGTACCGAATCCCGGGATCCGCCCGTCGCTCGAACGTCCGATCGGGACCGGGGTCGAGGTCCGCGTAGCATAATCCTCTGCCGGGTTGGAGCATAAGCCCCGTCCCGGGCCCCGGTAGCCTGCATAACGGCAGTTCCGGAGCCTGTGCCGGACCCCACGATCCGCCAGGACCGGTGGTACCGGGAGGAGATGGCGCCCCCGGGGCCCAAGCCCGGGCGCGGTCCTTGTTCGCGCAGCGCGTACAAGCTGCGCGGGGCCGGCCCGCCGTGCTGTGCACCCGTCGCAGGGGTGCGAGCACACAGAGCGACGACTGTCGGTGCGGCGTGCTGCACTGGCGGTTGGTCCGGATGCGTCCGGATGTGACCGATGAGACAGAACTTCACCGAGGAGAGTGCCGCGTGAGTGCCGAAACGACCGTGCCGTCCGCGCTGCTGGCCGGCGACGACGGTTCCAACTACACCGCGCGGCACCTGCTCGTCCTGGAAGGCCTGGAGGCCGTCCGCAAGCGCCCCGGCATGTACATCGGCTCCACGGACAGCCGCGGCCTGATGCACTGCCTCTGGGAGATCATCGACAACTCGGTGGACGAGGCGCTGGGCG
Source organism: Kitasatospora sp. NPDC059146 (assembly GCF_042786665.1). Classification (NCBI taxonomy): domain Bacteria; kingdom Bacillati; phylum Actinomycetota; class Actinomycetes; order Kitasatosporales; family Streptomycetaceae; genus Kitasatospora; species Kitasatospora sp. NPDC059146. Next base: position 16,900 of record NZ_JBHZCY010000047.1, read on the forward strand.
GCTACTGCGACCGGATCGAGGTGCTGCTGCACCCGGACTCCTCGGTGGAGGTCCGCGACAACGGCCGCGGCATCCCGGTGGACGTCGAGCCCAAGACCGGGCTGTCCGGCGTCGAGGTCGTGATGACCAAGCTGCACGCCGGCGGCAAGTTCGGCGGCGGCTCCTACGCGGCCTCCGGCGGTCTGCACGGCGTCGGCGCCTCGGTCGTGAACGCGCTCTCCGCGCGGCTGGACGTCGAGGTCGACCGCAGCGGCCACACCCACGCGATCAGCTTCCGCCGCGGCACCCCCGGCATCTTCACCGAGGCCAGCCCGGACGCGCCCTTCGAGCCCGCCAACGGCACCACCAGGACCCGCAAGGTGCCCAAGACCCGCACCGGCACCCGGATCCGCTACTGGGCCGACCGGCAGATCTTCCTCAAGGACGCCAAGCTCTCCCTGGAGCACCTGCACAACCGCGCCCGGCAGACGGCCTTCCTCGTCCCCGGTCTGACCATCGTCGTGCGTGACGAGCGGCTCACCGAGAGCGAGCAGGTCGAGGAGTCGGTCTTCCACTACGACGGCGGCATCGCCGAGTTCTGCGAGTTCCTGGCCCCCGACAAGCCGGTCAGCGACGTGGTGCGGCTGCAGGGCGAGGGCACCTTCAAGGAGACCGTGCCGGTCCTGGACGACCTCGGCCACATGACCCCGACCGAGGTGACCCGCCACCTCGGCGTGGACATCGCGCTGCGCTGGGGCACCGGGTACGACACCACCCTGCGCTCGTTCGTCAACATCATCGCCACCCCCAAGGGCGGCACCCACGTCACCGGCTTCGAGCGCTCGCTGGCCAAGACCGTCAACGAGGCGCTGCGCGGCGCCAAGCTGCTGCGCGTCGCCGAGGACGACATCACCAAGGACGACGCCACCGAGGGCCTCACCGCCGTGGTCACCGTCCGGCTCGCCGAGCCGCAGTTCGAGGGCCAGACCAAGGAGGTGCTCGGCACCTCGGCGGCCAACCGGATCGTCGCGGCCGTCGTCGCCAAGGAGCTCAAGGCCTTCCTCACCTCGGCCAAGAAGGACCAGAAGCAGCAGGCCCGGGCCGTGCTGGAGAAGGTCGTCGCGGCCGCCCGCACCCGGGTCGCCGCCCGGCAGCACAAGGAGGCCCAGCGCCGCAAGACCGCGCTGGAGACCAGCTCGCTGCCCGCCAAGCTGGCCGACTGCCGCAGCGACGACGTCGACCGCAGCGAACTGTTCATCGTCGAGGGCGACTCCGCGCTCGGCACCGCCAAGCTCGCCCGCAATTCCGAGTTCCAGGCGCTGCTGCCGATCCGCGGCAAGATCCTCAACGTGCAGAAGGCGTCGGTGAGCGACATGCTCAAGAACGCCGAGTGCGCCGCGATCATCCAGGTGATAGGGGCCGGCTCGGGCCGCACCTTCGACATCGACCAGGCCCGCTACGGCCGTGTGATCTTCATGGCCGACGCCGACGTCGACGGCTCGCACATCCGCACCCTGCTGCTGACCCTCTTCCACCGCTACATGCGGCCGATGGTCGAGCAGGGCCGGGTCTTCGCCGCCGTCCCGCCGCTGCACCGGATCGAGCTCACCAGCCCCAAGCGCGGCCAGGAGAAGTACCACTACACCTACTCCGACGCCGAGCTGCGCTCCACCCTGCTGGAGTTCCAGCGCAAGGGGCAGCGCTGGAAGGAGCCGGTGCAGCGGTACAAGGGCCTGGGCGAGATGGACGCCGACCAGCTGGCCGAGACCACCGTGGACCCGCGCCACCGCACCCTGCGCCGGATCAACCTGGGCGACCTGGAGCAGGCCGAGAAGATCTTCGACCTGCTGATGGGCAACGACGTCGCCCCGCGCAAGGAGTTCATCGTGGACTCGGCGGCCACCCTGGACCGCTCCCGCATCGACGCCTGACGCGGCCGGCCGACGGGGGCCCTCCACCCACGGGTGGAGGGCCCCCGCGCCGTCGGTTCCACCCGGGGTCCACCCCGGCTCCGATCAGCGGGGAGCGCCGGATCCGTAGCGTCGGAGAGGTCAGCAACACGCCTCTCCCGGGACGGAGAATCCGATGGGATCCCTCGCCAACCTCCTCGTGATCGCCGCGGTGGTGGTTCTGGTCGTCGGACGCCAGATGCGCGTCCAGCGACTGGACACCGAACGCCGCTTCTGGCTGCTCCCGCTGATCCTGGGCGTGCTCGCGCTGCGCGACCCCCAGATCATCGACCACCAGCACACCGCGCTGTCGGGCGCCCTGCTCGCCGCCGGGCTGGTCACCACCCTCGCGATGGGGACGGTCTGGGGCTGGACCGTCCGGGTCTGGCGGGCCGCCGACGGCAACGTCATGGTCAAGGGCACCAAGGCCACCCTGGCCGCCTGGGGCGGCATGGTCGTCGTCCGGATCGGCCTGTACGCGGCCGGCTCGGCCCTGGGCGTCCACCAGGCGGGCAGCTCGCTGATGCTCGGCATGGCGGTCCTGCTGCTGGTCCGCTCGCTCGTGGTCAACTGGAGGGCCCGGACGCTGGAGCCCGCACGGGCGACCGCCCTCCTGCACTGAACCGTCGCCGTGAGCACCGAGGAGGCCCCCTTGCCCGGGTGGTACTGGACCCGCTGGCAGTCCCGGGAGGGACTTGAGCGCGAGGCCGAGAGCCGACCGCGGCGGGTCCTCACCGTGTTCGGCCGGACCGTCCTGCTGGTCGTCGTCGGCTGGGCGACCTTCTCCGGCGGCAGGTACGCCGGCTGGGCGGCGGCGGCCGCGGCGGCCGGGCTGGTCGCGGCCGTCGCCCTCAGCGTGCTGTACCTGAGGGTCAGCCGGGAACAGCGCCCCGTCCCCTCGTACCTGCTGGCCGCGGTGCTGATCGGCGCCGGCTGGCTCGCCAACCAGGGACAGGCCTACACGCTGGCCGACTTCCTCTGGATCGGGCTGGCCGTCACGGCCCTGATCCGGCTGCCGCCCGCGCCGGCCCTGCTCACCGCGGCGGCCGCGCTGGCCTCGTACACGGCGGCCTCCCCGGCGAGTTGGCTCAGCGTGGCCGCCACCGTCGGAGGGTCGCTGCTGGTCGGCTTCCTGCTGAGGCTGGACATCGAGGCCCGCGGCACCGCCCGTCGGCTGCTGGTCCAGGAGCGCGCCGTCCGGGCCGCCGAGGCGGAGAGCGCGGCGCTCGCCGAACGGGCCCGGATCGCCCGGGAGATCCACGACGTGCTGGCCCACAGCCTCTCCGCACAGCTGGTCCACCTGGAGGCGGCCCGGCTGATGCTGGACGCCGGGACGGACCGCGCGCAGGTCCGCGAACGGGTCGTGGCCGCACGGCGGATGGCCCAGGACGGGCTGGTCGAGACGCGGCAGGCGCTGTCCGCGCTGCGGGGGGAGTTCACCCCGGTCGGGGAGTTCCTGGTGGAGCTGACCGAGCGCGAGCGGGCTCCGCTCACCGTGACCGGTACGCCCCGGCCGCTGGCCGCCGAGGCCGGGCTGGCGGTGCGGCGCACGGCGCAGGAGGCGGTGACCAACGTCCGCAAGCACGCGCCGGGCGCCCGCTGCTCGGTCGAACTGCGCTACCTGGACGACGCGGTGGAGCTGGAGGTGCGCAACACCCGGGCGCCGCGCGGCCAGTCGACGGGCGAGCCGTCCTCCGGCGACCTGGCCGGGAGCGGCAGCGGGTACGGTCTGCTGGGGATGCGCGAACGCGCGGAACTGCTCGGCGGCACCCTGCTGGCGGGCCCGGAGGACGGAGGGTGGCGGGTGTTGCTGCGGGTGCCGGCATGAACGGCGGGGTCATCAGGGTGCTGGTGGCGGACGACCAGACGGTGGTGCGCGAGGGCATCGTGATGCTGCTGGGCCTGCTGCCCGGCATCGAGGTGGTCGGCGCGGCGGCGGACGGGGAGGAGGCCGTCACCCTGGTGGAGCGGCACCACCCGGACGTGGTGCTGATGGACCTGCGGATGCCGCGGGTGGACGGCGTCGAGGCGACCCGGCGGATCCGGGCCGCCCACCCGGGGACCGAGGTCGTGGTGCTCACCACCTACGCCGACGACGAGTCGCTGTTCCCGGCGTTGCAGGCCGGGGCGCGCGGCTACCTCACCAAGGACGCCGGCGGTGAGGAGATCGCCAAGGCCATCGCGGACGTCCGCTCGGGTGCGGCCGGACTCTCCCCGCAGGTCCAACTCCGCTTGCTGGAGCGGCTTTCGGAGGGGCCGGCGAAGAGCGGGCCGACCCTACCGACCGCGCCGACCGCACCGGCCGCGCCGGGCGTGCCGCCAGGCGTGCCGCCGGGCGGGAGGGGCGGTCAGCTGCCGGACGGGTTGACGCTGCGCGAGGCCGAGGTGCTCGCGCTGATCGCCGAGGGGCTCTCCAACGCGGAGATCGCCCAGCGGCTGTTCGTCAGCCAGGCGACGGTCAAGACGCACATCAACAACCTGTTCGCCAAGACGGCGGTGCGGGACCGGGCGCAGGCGGTCGCGTACGCCTTCCGGCACGGAATCACCGGTACGCAGCAGTAGTCGGATGAGCGTCCGTCAGATGATCGATCACCTCATTGAGTGAACGTATCTGCGATGGTCAGGGACGGTGTCCGGGGGCCTCCATGATGGTTGGGGTCAGAACGCCCGGCCCGCGCCCAGGAGCAGCAGTGCCACAGCAGCAGACCAGCAGTCCCGGACAGGGGCAGCGATTCGACTGGTGGGCCGCTCCGGCGGCCGCCGCCACTGCGTCCGAGCCGACTGCCACCCCCCGCCGAACGGCCGTACCGGGCCAGCCGGTTGCCACCCGTCCGGCCGCCGCCCGGTCGGCCGCCGCTCCCGAGCCGGTGGCCGCGCCGCCCGCCCCGGCCGTCGCCGCGCGGCCGGTCGCGCCACCCGCCGTACCGCCGCGGGTACCGGCCGCCGCCCCGCCGCTCGCCTCGCCCGCCGTACCGCCCGTGGTGCCGCAGGCACCGGCAGCGGCGGTGAGCACCACCGACAGCACCGAGGTCTACCGGAACGTCCAGGCCAGCGCGGCCTTCCAGGACATCCGCCGCAGCTACCGCTCGTTCGTCTTCCCGACCAGCGGCGCCTTCCTCGGCTGGTACCTGATGTACGTCGCCGCCGAGGCCGCCGCGCCCGGCGTGATGCGCAGCCCGGTGGTCGGCCCGCTCAACGTGGCCTGGGTGCTGGGCCTGCTCCAGTTCGCCTCCACCTTCCTGCTCACCTGGCTCTACGCCCGCAACGCCCGGACCAAGCGCGACCGCGCCGCCCTGGGCCTGCGCTGGGACACCCAGGACCAGCTGCGGTGACCGCCGCCACCGGCGTGCTGACCACCGCCACCCCGCCCCCCGTCGCCCCGGCCGGCCAGCACCACGGCCTGGCGATCGTGCTGTTCGCCGTGATCGTCCTGGTCACCCTGGGGATCACCCTCTGGGTCGGCCGCCAGGGCAGCGCCGCCGAGGACTTCTACACCGGCGGGCGCGACTTCACCCCGCTGCAGAACGGCTTCGCGCTCTCCGGCGACTACCTGTCCGCCGCCTCCTTCCTGGGCGTCGCCGGGCTGATCGCCCTGTACGGCTACGACGGCGTGCTGTACAGCATCGGCTTCCTGGTCGCCTGGCTGGTCGTGCTGATGCTGGTCGCCGAACTCGTCCGCAACGCGGGCCGGTACACCCTCGCCGACGTGCTCGCGCTGCGGCTGCGCCGCCGCAAGGTGCGGGCGGCGGCCGGCGGCGCCAGCGTCGTGGTCACCCTGCTCTACCTGGTCGCCCAGATGGTCGGCGCCGGCTCGCTGGTCGCCCTGCTGCTCGGCACCAACAGCGCCCAGGCCCGGACCTGGACGATCATCGCGGTCGGCGCGCTGATGATCGTCTACGTCACCATCGGCGGGATGCGGGCCACCACCTGGATCCAGATCGTCAAGGCGTTCCTGCTGATCGCCGGTTCGGTGCTGCTCACCGTGCTGCTGGTGGCCCGCTTCCACGGCGACCTGTTCGAGCTGATGCGCCAGGCCGCCCGGCACAGCGGCGCCGGTCAGCGCTACCTCGAACCCGGGCTCAAGTACGGCGCCACCTTCACCAGCCGGCTGGACTTCTTCAGCCTCGGCCTGGCCCTGGTGCTCGGCACCGCCGGCCTGCCGCACATCCTGTCCCGCTTCTACACGGTGCCCACCGCGCGGGCCGCCCGCCGCTCCACGATGTGGGCGATCGGCCTGGTCGGCGGCTTCTACCTGATGGCCATCGCGCTCGGCCTGGGCGCCACCGCACTGGTCGGCTCCGCCGAGGTGCGGCACGCCAACGCGGCCGGGAACACCGCCGTCCCGCTGCTCGCCCTGGTGCTCGGCGGCGGCAACGGCAGCACCGGCGGGGTGGTGCTGTTCGCGCTGATCTCGGCGATCGCCTTCGCCACCATCCTCGCCGTGGTCGCCGGGCTGACCCTGGCCTCCTCCGCCGCCTTCGCCCACGACATCTGGGCCGGCGCCTGGCGGAGCCGGCCGGGCCGGCGCGGCGCGGAGCGCACCGAGGAGAAGCCGAGCGAGCAGCAGGAGGTGGTGGTGGCCCGGTTCGCGGCCGGCGGGATCGGCGCGGTGGCGATCGTGATCAGCCTCTACGCCCAGCAGCTGAACGTCGCCTTCCTGGTCGGCCTGGCCTTCGCGGTGGCCGCCTCCTCGAACCTGCCGGTGCTGCTGTACAGCCTGTTCTGGTCGCGGTTCACCGCCCGGGGCGCGGTCTGGTCGGTGTACGGCGGGCTCGTCCCGGCGATCGTGCTGGTGTTCTTCTCGCCGGTGGTCTCCGGCTCGAAGGTGGCGCTGTTCCCCGGCGTCGACTTCCACTGGTTCCCGCTGGAGAACCCCGGGATCGTCTCCATCCCGCTCGGCTTCCTGGCGGGCTGGATCGGGACGCTCACCTCTCCCGAACCGGCCGACGCGGACCGCTTCGCCGAGCTGGAGGTGCGGGCCCTCACCGGAGCGGGTGCGGCGTAGCCGCCGTGACCCGGGCCGGTCGGGCGTCCGGGGGCGGTTGTGCCCTGGCGGGTCGGGCGTCCGGGGGCGGTTGTGCCCTGGCGGGTCGGGCGTCCGGGGGCGGTCACGCCCGGGCGGCCAGCCCGTAGCGGTGCTCGGGGCGGCCGGTGTCGCCGTAGCGCAGGGTCAGCCGCAGCCGGCTGTCCCGTTCCAGCTGCTTGAGGTAGCGCTGGGCGGTCGAGCGGCTCAGCCCGGTGGCATCGGCGACCTCCTGGGCGGACAGCGGCCGGCCCGCCCGGCGCAGCACGCCCAGCACCAGGTCGGTGGTGGGCGCCGAGTGGCCCTTGGGCAGCGTCCCGGCGGGCGCGGCGGCGCTGCGCAGGGTGGCGAACAGCCGGTCCACCTCGTCCTGGCCGGCCTCCCGGGCCGGGGCGGCCAGGGCGTGCCGCAGCTGGGCGTAGGAGACCAGCTTGTCCCGCAGCCCGGCGAAGGTGAACGGCTTGACCAGGTACTGCAGGGCGCCGTGCTGCATCGCGGCGTGCACGGTGGAGACGTCCCGGGCGGCGGTCACCATCATCACGTCGCAGGTCACCTGGCGTTCCCGCAGCCGGCGGACCAGCGCCAGGCCGGTCTCGTCCGGCAGGTGGTGGTCGAGCAGCAGGAGGTCCACCGGGCGGCGCTCCAGCGCGGCCAGCGCCTCTCCGGCCGAGTGGGCGGTGCCGGTGACCCGGAAGCCCGGCACCTTGGCCACGTAGGCGGCGTGCACGTCCGCGACCCGGAAGTCGTCGTCCACCACGAGTACGTCGATCATCACGCCTCCACGAGCTGAGTGGTGAGCAGGGCCTCGGGCAGTTCGACGGTGAACCGGGCGTCGCCGAGCGGGCCGGTGTCGAGCACGATCCGGCCGCCGGTCCGTTCGACCAGCCGCCGCACCATCGCCAGGCCCAGCCCGCGCGGACGGTGCGCGGGCGCGTCCTTGCTGGTCCACCCCTCCTCGAAGACCTGCTCGCGCAGCTCCTCCGGCACGCCCGGGCCGCTGTCCGCGACCTGCAGCAGCAGGGTGGAGCCGGCCGCCGCCAGGGTCACCTCCAGCCGCCCGCCCGGGCCCGTCCGCCCGCTGCCGCCGGGCACCAGGGCGTCCACCGCGTTGTCGATCAGGTTGCCGAGCACCGTCACCAGTGCCCGGGCGTCCACCACCGCGTCCGGCAGGTGCGCCGCCGGGGCGAGCACCAACCGCACCCCGCGCTCGTCGGCCACCGCCGTCTTGCCCGCCAGCAGCGCCGCCACGTGCGGGTCCTGCACCTGTTCGGCGATCCGCGCGGCGACCACGGCGTGCGAGCCGGACTGCTCCGAGATGAAGGCCACCGCCTGCTCGTGGCGGCCGAGTTCGAGCAGGCCGAGCAGGGTGTGCATCCGGTTGGCGTGCTCGTGGTCCTGGGCGCGCAGCGCCTCGGTGAGGCTGCGGGTGGTGTCCAGCTCGCGGACCAGCGACTCCAGCTCGGTGCGGTCGCGCAGCGTCACCACGGCGCCCTCGGCGGTGGCCGTCCGGTTCACCACCAGCACCCGGTCGTCCCGGACGGCCGGCAGGTCGGTGCCGGTGATCCGCCCGGTCAGCACGTCGGCCAGCCGGCCCGGCGGCAGCACCGCGGCGATCGGGCGGCCGGTGCACTCCCCGGGCAGGTCGAGCAGCCGCAGGGCCTCGTCGTTGGCCAGCCGGATCCGGCCCCGTTCGTCCAGCGCGACCAGGCCCTCGCGGATGCCGTGCAGCATGGCCTCGCGCTCGACCAGCAGGGCCGAGATGTCGGCCAGCGCGATGTTGTGGGTGCGGCGCTTGAGCCGGCGGGCCAGCACCAGGGTGGCGACGGTGCCGGCGGTCAGGCCGGCGGCGGCGCACAGCAGGATGCCGGTGAGCATCTTCAGCAGCCGGCGGCGGATCGAGTCGTCGCTGATGCCGACCGACACCTCGCCGACGATCCGGCCGTCCGTCGTCCGCAGCGGCACCTTGCCGCGGGCGGTGCGGCCCAGGGTGCCCTGCTGGATCGCGGTGACGCTGCGGCCGGCCAGTGCCGGCTCGGGGTCGGTGCTGACCCGCTGGCCGATCCGGCCCGGGTCGGTGTGCGAGAGGCGGATGCCGTCCAGGTCGGTGACCACGACGAAGCTGGCGCCGGTGGCGAGCCGGATCTGCTCGGCGTTGCGCTGCGCGGTGACGACGTCGCGGGCGTCGGCGGCCCGGGCGAGGGTCTCGTCGGTGGCGGTGGCCTGGGCGATGGACAGCGCCCGCTGCATGGCGTCGTGGTCCAGTTCGCTGCTGACCGGGGCCAGGAACAGCCCGGCGGTCAGGGCGGTGACGCCGACGGTGACGACGGTCTGGCTCAGCAGGAGCTGGGCGAAGACCCGGCGGGGCCAGTGGGGGAGCTTCATCCGGGCCTCCTCTCGGCGGCTGGGTGTGGCGGGGACCCACCAGGTGGGGGCCTGCTGGGCGGGGTCCTGCGGGGCGGGGTCCCGAGGGGCGGGGTCCCGAGGGGCGTGGTTCTGAGGGGCGTGGTTCTGAGGGGCGTTGTTCTCAGGGGTGGGGTCCTGAGGGACGGGGCCGCCAGGGGTGGGGTCGGGACACCCTATGTTTCCGACGTGTTTCTGTCAGCCCGCGTCCCCGCAGTTGTAGCGGAAGCAAAAGGAGCAGAACACCCCTCAATGCGGAGAAGTCGCACTACGCGCAGATGGCTCCCGTCGGGGCCGGGCCCGCTCCTACCTTTCCGGGGCAAGCACTGATCCGGGAGGAATGAATGACCGATACCCCGGCGATCGAGCTGACCGGCGCGACGAAACGCTTCCGCACCCCCTCCGGTGCGCTGCACACCGCCGTCCGCGATCTCGATCTGACCGTCGCCCAGGGCGAGTTCGTCGCCGTCGTCGGCCCCACCGGCTGCGGCAAGTCCACCACGCTGACCCTGGTCAGCGGCCTGGAGGAGCCCACCGAGGGCGAGGTCCGGGTGTACGGCGAGCCCGTGCGCGGGATCGACCCCAAGGTCGGGTTCGTCTTCCAGCAGGACGCCGTCTTCCCCTGGCGCACCGTGCTGTCCAACGTGATGGCCGGGCCGCGCTTCCGCGGCGTGCCCGCCGCCGAGGCGAAGGAGCGGGCCCGGGACTGGCTGGGCCGGGTGGGCCTGGCCGCCTTCGAGGACCGCTACCCGCACCAGCTGTCCGGCGGAATGCGCAAGCGCGTCGCACTCGCCCAGACCTTCGTCAACGACCCGACCATCCTGCTGATGGACGAGCCGTTCTCGGCGCTGGACGTGCAGACCCGCGCCCTGATGTCCGACCAGCTGCTGGAGCTGTGGGCCGGCACCGGCTCGTCGGTCGTCTTCGTCACCCACGACCTGGACGAAGCCATCGCGCTCGCCGACCGGGTCGTCGTGATGACGGCCGGACCGGCCACCGTCAAGGAGGTCTTCACCGTCGACCTGCCACGACCGCGCACCGTGGAGGCCGTCCGGCTGGAACCGAGGTTCGTCGAGCTGTACCGCGAGATCTGGGCCTCGCTCGGCGAAGAGGTGCGCATCACCCGGGAGAGAGGAGCGGGTCGTGCCGCTTGAGACCGCGTCCGAGACCGCGTCGACCGCCGCCGGGAAGCCCCCGGCCGCCACGACCAGAACCGAGGCCCGCGAACGGGCCGCCCGCAACCGGAAGTTGACCGTCTACGCGGCCCGGCTCGGGGTGCTGGTCGCCTTCCTCGGCCTGTGGGAGGTGTGCGCCCGCACCGAGGTCATCGACCCGTTCAACTTCTCCCAGCCGTCCAGGATCTGGGACCAGATCTGGCAGTGGACCACCCACGGCACCGCCCAGGGCTCGCTCGGCGAGCAGATCGGCTACACCCTGTACGAGGCCCTCACCGGCTGGGTGATCGGCGTGGTCGGCGGTGTGCTGCTGGGCATCGCGCTCGGCCGGGTCCGCTTCCTGGCCGACGTGTTCGGGCCGTACATCAAGGTCCTCAACGCCATCCCGCGGATCGTGCTCGCCCCGATCTTCCTGATCTGGTTCGGCCTCGGCCCGGCCTCCAAGGTCGCCTCCGCGGTGGTCCTGGTGTTCTTCCCGGTGTTCTTCAACGCCTTCCAGGGCGCCCGCGAGGTCGACCGCAACCTGGTCGCCAACGCCCGCATCCTGGGCGCCGACAACCGCAAGGTCACCCTCCAGGTGGTCATCCCCGCCGCCACCACCTGGATCTTCACCAGCCTCCACGTCAGCTTCGGCTTCGCGCTGATCGGCGCGATCGTCGGCGAGTACATCGGCGCCACCAAGGGCCTCGGCCTGCTGGTCGCCGCCGCCCAGGGCACCTTCAACGCGGCCGGGGTGTACGCCGCCATGACCATCCTCGCCGTCGTCGCGCTGCTCACCGAGGGGCTGCTGACCTTCGCCGAGAAGAGACTCTTCCGCTGGAAGCCCGCCGACGCGGGCGACGGCCGCTGAACTCCCCCCACCCGTACGCACCGAGAGGTTCCCCCACGATGCGCAGAGCTCTCACTGCCGTCCTCGCCGCCGCCCTGCTCGTCCCGCTCTCCGCCTGCGCCAACGACGCCGCCACCTCGTCCCACGGCGCGGCCCCGGCCGGGCAGCAGGTCGACGGACCCAAGGTCAAGATCATGGTCGGTGGCCTGGACAAGGTCATCTACCTGCCCGCGATGCTCACCCAGCGGCTCGGCTACTTCGCCGAGGCCGGCGTCAACGTCGAACTGCTCACCGAACCGGCCGGCGTCAACGCCACCACCGCGCTGCTGGCCGGCGACGTCCAGGGCGCCGTCGGCTTCTACGACCACACCATCGACCTCCAGGCCAAGGGCAAGCACGTCGAGTCCGTGGTCCAGTTCGCCCAGGCCCCCGGTGAGGTCGAACTGGTCTCCGCCAAGCAGGCCGACGCCATCAGGTCCGGCGCCGACTTCAAGGGCAAGAAGCTCGGCGTCACCAGCATCGGCTCCTCCACCGACTTCCTCACCAAGTACCTCGCGGTCAAGAACGGCGCCTCCGTCAGCGACTTCAGCCCGATCGCGGTCGGCGCCGGGCAGACCTTCATCGCCGCCCTCCAGCAGGGCAGCATCGACGCCGGGATGACCACCGACCCGACCGTCGCCACCGTCCTCGACAAGGGCCTCGGCAAGATCCTCTACGACATGCGCACCCCCGAGGGCTCGCGCCAGGCGCTCGGCGGGCTCTACCCGTCCTCCTCGCTGTACATGAACACCGAGTGGGTCGAGAAGAACAAGGACACCACCCAGAAGCTCACCAACGCCTTCGTCAAGACCCTCAAGTGGATGTCCACCCACAGCCCCGAGGAGATCGCCGCGAAGATGCCCGCCGACTACGCGCAGGGCGGCGCCGAGCAGTACGCGGCTGCCATCAAGTCCACCCTGCCGATGTTCACCACCGACGGGGTGATGCCCGCCGACGGGCCCAGGACCGTGCTCGCGGTGCTCGCCGCCTTCCACCCGGACGTCAAGGGCAAGGAAGGGACGATCGACCTGGCCAGGACGTACACCACGGAGTTCGTCGGCAAGGCCGCCGGCTGACGCCCGGCCCTCGCGGCCCCGCGCCCACCCCCACGGGCGCGGGGCCGCCGTGGTGCTCGGACCCCCCGCTCTGTTCCCCGGCTCGGTTCCCTGGCTCGGTTCCCGGCTCAGATCCCCCGTACGGAGAGCACGTCCATCCGCGACGGCGTCCCCGCCGCCTTGCCGCAGCTCTCCGGGCGCGCTGGCTCGCTCACCGACTCGATCACGTCCACCTCCCAGGCCCGCCCGTCCCGGTGGATCACCGCCACCAGCCAGCGGCCCGGGCCGTCCACCCGCTGCGCCAGGGTCAGCGCGTCCACCCCGGTCTCGCCGATCGCCAGCCGCACCGCGTGCTCGGCCGCCTGGCCCGGCCGCTCCCAGCCCGAGCAGCCCCGCGACCACTCCGGCACCATGTGCCCGGCCGCCGTCGCCGCCAGCACCTCCTTGGCGCTCTCCGGCGTCAGCCGCCCGTACGCGTAGCCGTACGGCAGCACCAGCATCGTGGGGGAGAAGCGGTGCCCGCCCAGGTGGGTGACCTCCCACACCTCGCTGTGCCCGGCCGCCGCCAGCTCCGCGGCCAGCGGACGGCCCAGCAGCGCGCAGCAGCGGTCCCGGCGGCCGTTGGTGCACACCAGCGCCAGCGGGCCGCCGACGTGCTCCACCCCGAAGCCCGTGTGGTCACCGGCGCCCAGCGCCGCGAAGTCCAGCCCCAGCAGCTCCGCCGGATCCGCCACCTGCGCCCGGCGGACCCAGCCGCGGCCCGGCACCGCGTGCGCCACGACCACCTCGTGCCGCGCCGTCGGCAGGCAGTCCGCGTGCCGCCCGGGACGCCGGATCAGGGCGACCCGTACGCCGGTACCCGCCGCGGCGGCCTCCAGCGCGCGCCCGACCGCCCCGTCCAGGTGGCTCTCGTTTAGAGCCTTCGCGCCCCAGGGGCCGTTCTGCTCCAGCAGCAGCCAGGTGGTCGCCACCGCCGCCGTCGCGGTCAACGGCTCCGAAAGTTCACGCGAGAGGGTCGCACAGGTGCTCACCCGGGCAAGGCTACCCCCGGCGGTCCGGCCCGGCCCGGGGGCCGCGCAACGCCCGCGACCAGGCCCGGAGCGGCCGCGACCGGCCCCGGACGCGCCGGAGGGCGGGGCACCCGCAGGCACCCCGCCCTCCGACCCCGTCAGCACGGGCGAGCCGTCACGCCGGGCCGGCCACCACCGCGATCGGCGCCGTCACCGGCGTACCCGAACCGTCCCGGCGCGGGTCGCGCTCCGGCAGGTCGACCGGCACGCCCTTGGCACCGGCGGCCCGGGCCGGGGCGGCACCCGCCCAGGCGAACGCCAGGCCGTCCTCGCCGCGCAGGAAGCGCTGGCAGCGCACACCGCCGGTCGCCCGGCCCTTGCGCGGGTACTGCTCGAACGGGGTGACCTTCCAGGACGACTGCTCGTCACCCGACAGCGTGCCCGAGGCGCCCGCCACCGAGACCACCACCGCGTCCACGGCCGGGTCCACCGCCGTGAACGACAGCACCCGGGCGCCGTCCGACAGCTTGACGCCCGCCATGCCACCCGCCGGACGGCCCTGCGGACGGACCTGACCCGCCGGGTAGCGCAGCAGCTGGGCGTCCGAGGTGATGAAGACCAAGTCCTCCTCGCCGGTGCGCAGTTCGACCGCGCCCACCAGCTCGTCGCCGTCCTTGAGGCCGATCACCTCGAACTCGTCCTTGTTCGCCGGCCACTCCGGCACCACCCGCTTCACCACACCCTGCACCGTGCCCAGCGCCAGCCCCGGCGAGGACTCGTCCAGCGTGGTCAGCGCCAGCACCCGCTCCCCGGCCTCCAGCCGCAGGAACTCCTCCACCGCGGCCCCGCCCGCCAGCGTCGGCGAGGGCATCGGCGGCAGCGCCGGCAGGTCGATCACCGGCAGCCGCAGCACCCGGCCCGCGGACGTCACCACACCCACGTCCGCCCGCGCCGTGGCCGGCACCGCCGACACGATCACGTCGTGCTTCGCCCGCTTCTCCGACAGCTCGAACGGCTCACCGTCCGCCGTCCGCGCCAGCAGCCCCGTCGAGGACAGCAGCACCCGGCACGGATCGTCCGCCACCTCCAGCGGCACCGTCAGCGCCGCGGCCGGAGCCGCCCCCGCCTCCAGCAGCACCGTGCGCCGCTCCGTCCCGAACTGCTTGGACACCGCGCCCAGTTCGGACGACACCACACTGCGCAGCCTGGTGTCCGACTCCAGGATCTCGGTCAGCTCCGCGATCTCCGCGTTCAGCTTCTCCTTCTCCTGCTCCAGCTCCACCCGGTCGAACCGGGTCAACCGGCGCAGCGGCGTGTCCAGGATGTAGCCGGTCTGCGTCTCCGACAGCGAGAAGCGCTCCATCAGGCGCTCCTTCGCCTGCTGGGCGTTGTCACTCGACCGGATGATCGAGATGACCTCGTCGATGTCCACCAGGGCCACCAGCAGGCCCTCGACCAGGTGCAGCCGCTCCTGCCGCTTGCGGCGGCGGAAGTCGCTGCGCCGGCGCACCACCGTGAAGCGGTGGTCGACGTAGACCTCCAGCAGCTCCTTGAGGCCCAGCGTCAGCGGCTGCCCGTCCACCAGCGCCACGTTGTTGATGCCGAAGGTCTCCTCCAACGGCGTCAGCTTGTAGAGCTGCTCCAGCAGCGCCTCCGGCACGAAGCCGTTCTTCACCTCGATCACCAGCCGCAGCCCGTGCTCGCGGTCGGTCAGGTCCTTGACGTCCGCGATGCCCTGCAGCTTCTTCGCGTTGACCAGGTCCTTGATCTTCGCGATGACCTTCTCCGGGCCGACGTTGTACGGCAGCTCGGTCACCACGATGCCCTTGCGGCGCGCCGTGACGTTCTCGATCGTCGTGGTGGCCCGGATCTTGAAGGTGCCGCGGCCCGACTCGTACGCGTCCCGGATGCCCGACAGGCCCACGACCCGCCCGCCCGTCGGCAGGTCCGGACCGGGCACGAACCGCATCAGCGTGTCCAGGTCCGCGCTCGGGTGCTTGATCAGGTGCCGGGCCGCGGCCACCACCTCGGACAGGTTGTGCGGCGGCATGTTCGTCGCCATGCCCACCGCGATGCCCGTCGCGCCGTTCACCAGCAGGTTCGGGAACGCGGCCGGCAACGCCAGCGGCTCCTGCTCGCTGCCGTCGTAGTTCGGCCCGAAGTCGACGGTGTCCTCGTGGATCGACTCCACCATCGCCATCGAGGCCGCCGTCAGCCGCGACTCGGTGTACCGCATCGCCGCCGGCGGGTCGTCGTTGCCCAGCGAACCGAAGTTGCCGTGCCCGTCGATCAGCGGCAGCCGCATCGAGAACGGCTGCGCCATGCGCACCACCGAGTCGTAGATCGACTGGTCGCCGTGCGGGTGCAGCCGGCCCATCACCTCGCCCACCACGCGCGCGCACTTCACGTGCGCCCGGTCCGGACGCAGGCCCATCTCGTTGGCCTGGTACAGGATCCGGCGGTGCACCGGCTTGAGACCGTCCCGCGCGTCGGGCAGCGCACGCGAGTAGATCACCGAGTAGGCGTACTCCAGGAAGGAGCCCTGCATCTCGTCCACGACGTCGACGTCGAGGATCCGCTCCTCGAAGTCTCCGGGCGGCGGGGTCTGCGAACTGCGGCGGGCCATCGCGGCGGGGCTCCCTTACGTGTCGCTGGCTGTGTCGTCGGCCGGACGCCGGGCGTCCGGTCCGGGCACCGGACGGGCTTCGCCGCCCCGGCTCCCTGATTCACCGTCCTACCGCCGCGACCCGTCAACCGGGCGCGACCGACAGGGCACGGCGCCCCCATTGTGGACCCTCGCGCCGACACTCCCGGTCAGCGGCCCTCTTCCGCCCCTGGCGAACGCCGCATCCGCGCGGACACAAACACGCCTCCCGCGCGTTGCACCACAATGGGGGACGCCACACGAACCCCGACATCGACGACGGGAAGGACCCGAGCGCATGGCCAACCCGGCCCCCGCCTCCAGCCGAGGCATCGCCATCACCGAGCACCGCCTGGCCAACGGCCTGCGCGTCGTCCTCTCCGAGGACCGACTCACCCCGGTCGCCGCGGTCTGCCTCTGGTACGACGTCGGCTCCCGCCACGAGGTCAAGGGCCGCACCGGCCTCGCCCACCTCTTCGAGCACCTGATGTTCCAGGGCTCCGCCAACGTCACCAACAACGGGCACTTCGAGCTCGTCCAGGGCGCCGGCGGCTCGCTCAACGGCACCACCAGCTTCGAACGCACCAACTACTACGAGACCATGCCCGCCCACCAGCTGGAGCTCGCCCTCTGGCTGGAGGCCGACCGCATGGGCTCGCTGCTCGCCGCCCTCGACGAGACGTCCATGGAGAACCAGCGCGCCGTCGTCAAGAACGAACGCCGCCAGCGCTACGACAACGTCCCGTACGGCACCGCCTTCGAGAAGCTCACCGCGCTCTCGTACCCCGACGGCCACCCGTACCACCACACCCCGATCGGCTCCATGGCCGACCTCGACGCCGCCACCCTGGAGGACGCCCGCGCGTTCTTCCGCACCTACTACGCGCCCAACAACGCGGTGCTCTCCGTGGTCGGCGACATCGACCCCGAGCAGACCATCGCCTGGGTCGAGAAGTACTTCGGCTCCATCCCCGCGCACGACGGCAAGCAGCCCCCGCGCTCCGGCGAACTCCCCGACACCATCGGCCGCGAACTGCGCCAGGAACTCGCCGAGGACGTCCCCTCCCGCGCCCTGATGGCCGCCTACCGCCTGCCCCACGACGGCACCCGCGACGCCGACGCCGCGGACCTCGCGCTCACCATCCTCGGCAGCGGCGAGTCCAGCCGCCTCTACAACCGGCTCGTCCGCCGCGACCGCACCGCCGTCGCCGCCGGCTTCGGCCTGCTGCGCCTCGCCGGCGCCCCCAGCCTCGGCTGGCTCGACGTCAAGACCTCCGGCGACGCCACCATCGCCCAGATCGACGCCGCCGTCGACGAGGAGCTCGCCCGCTTCGCCGCCGAGGGCCCCACCCCCGAGGAACTCGAGCGCGCCCAGGCCCAGATCGAGCGCGAGTGGCTCGACCGGCTCACCACCGTCGCCGGCCGCGCCGACGAACTCTGCCGCTACGCCGTCCTGTTCGGCGACCCCAAGCTGCTGAACGACGCCCTCCCCAAGGTCCTCGACGTCACCGCCGAGGAGGTCCAGGCCGTCGCCAAGGCCCGGCTCCACCCCGACAACCGGGCCGTCCTCGTCTACGAGCCGACCGCGACCGCCGCCGATGACGCTTCCGACGCCGCTTCCGAAGAGGAGGGTGCCGCCGTATGAGCACCGACTACGTCCCCGCGATGACCTTCCACCCCCAGCCCCAGCCCGGCACCCCCGGCCCCTGGGCCTTCCCCGCCCCCGAGCGGGCCGCCCTCGGCAACGGCATCACCGTGCTGCACTGCCACCGGCCCGGCCAGCAGCTGGTCGCCGTCGAGGTCCTCCTCGACGCCCCGCTCGCCGCCGAGCCCGAGGGCCTCGACGGCGTCGCCGCCATCCTCGCCCGCGCCCTCAACGAGGGCACCGACACCCTCACCGCCGAGGAGTTCGCCGGCGAACTCGAGCGCGCCGGGGCCACCCTCGACGCCCACGCCGACCACCCCTGCATCCGGGTCGCCCTCGAAGTCCCCGCCTCCCGGCTCCAGCGCGGCCTCACCCTGCTCGCCGACGCCCTGCGCGCCCCCGCCCTCCCGGCCGAGGAGATCGAGCGCCTCGTCGCCAACCGCCTCGACGAGATCGTGCACGAGCAGGCCAACCCCGCCCGGCGCGCCGCCAAGGCCCTCTACGCCGAGCTCTTCGAGGCCGCGGACCGCCTCTCCCGGCCCCGCAGCGGCACCGCCGACACCGTCAAGTCGATCGACCGCGCCGCCGTCAAGGCCTTCTACGACGCCCACGTGCGCCCCGCCACCACCACCGTCGTGGTGGTCGGCGACCTCACCGGCGTCGACCTCCCCGCCCTGCTGGAGAGCACCCTCGGCACCTGGACCGGCACCACCGCGGAACCCTCCGCCCACGCCCCGGTCACCGGCGACGACCACGGCCGCGTCCTCATCGTCGACCGCCCCGGCTCCGTCCAGACCCAGCTGCTGATCGGCCGGATCGGCCCCGACCGCCACGACCCGGTCTGGGCCGCCCAGATCCTCGGCACCTACTGCCTCGGCGGCACCCTCACCTCCCGCCTCGACCGCGTCCTGCGCGAGGAGAAGGGCTACACCTACGGCGTCCGGGCCTTCGCCCAGCCGCTGCGCTCCGCCGCCGACGGCAGCGGGCGCTCGCTGCTCGCCATCAGCGGCTCGGTGGACACCGCCTCCACCGCCCCCGCGCTCGCCGACACCTGGACCATCCTGCGCACCCTCGCCGCCGAGGGCCTCACCGACGCCGAGCGCGACGAGGCCGTGCAGTTCCTGGTCGGCGTCGCGCCGCTCAAGTACGAGACCGCGGGCTCGGTCGCCGGCACCCTGGCCGACCAGGTCGAGCAGTACCTCGCCGACGACTACCAGGCCGAGGTCTACCGGCAGCTGGCCGAACTGCCCACCGCGGCGGCCACCGAGGCCGTGGTCGCGGCCTTCCCGCCGGACCGCCTGATCACCGTCCTGGTCGGCGACGCCGCCGCCATCGAGGCGGACGTGCGGGCGCTCGGGATCGGCGAGGTCACCGTCGTCGGCTGACGCCCTCCGACGTCCCCTCCGGCCCGGTGGAGCGCTTTCGCTCCGCCGGGCCGGACGCGTTCCGGACGCGTCCGTAAATCCGTTGCGGGTCCGGCCCGTTCCGTGGATAGATGTTCCCCGACGCACACCACGTGCGAACTGCGAGCAGCGAAGGGAGGCGGTCACCATGCGGGTCGAGCAAGCCATACGACGACGCTCCCCGAGGCCGTATCTCCCATGCCTCGCCACGGCTGCCTGAGCGCACCCGTCCCCGAACTTCCCCGAGCCGCACCGGGATTCTCTTTCGCGCGGCAATTCCTTCCCCGAACTACCCGACCTCTGGAGGTCGTTCACCCATGTCGTACACCGAAGTTCCCGGCATCCGCGTCCCGATCCGGATGTGGACCGACCCGGCGACGGTCGAGGGCGCGGCCCTCCAGCAGCTGCGCAACATCAGCTCCCTGCCCTGGCTGCACGGCCTGGCCGTGATGCCGGACGTCCACCTGGGCAAGGGCGCGACGGTCGGCTCCGTCATCGCCATGAAGGACGCGGTCTGCCCGGCGGCGGTCGGCGTCGACATCGGCTGCGGGATGAGCGCGGTGAAGACCTCCCTCACCGCCAAGGACCTCCCGGACGACCTCTCCGCCCTGCGCTCCAAGATCGAGCAGGCCATCCCGGTCGGCCGCGGCCTCCACACCGACCCGGTCGACCCGACCACGCTGCACGGTTTCCGCACGGAGGGCTGGGACGACTTCTGGCACCGCTTCGACGACATCGCGGAGGACGTCAAGTGGCGCCGCGAGCGGGCGATGCAGCAGATGGGAACGCTCGGCTCGGGGAATCATTTTGCGGAGGTTTGTGTAGATATGTCCGATTCGGTGTGGCTGATGCTGCACTCCGGGTCGCGCAACATCGGCAAGGAGCTGGCGGAGCACCACATGACCGTCGCCCGCTCTCTGTCGCACAACCAGGGGCTGGTCGACCGCGATCTGGCGGTCTTCCTCGCGAAGACCCCAGAGATGGCCGACTACCGCCAGGACCTCTTCTGGGCGCAGGAGTACGCGAAGCACAACCGTGCCCTGATGATGGCGCTCTTCCAGGACGTTGTCCGGGGCGAGTTCGCCAAGGCGCAGGTCACCTTCGAGGAGGTGATCAGCTGCCACCACAACTACGTCTCGGAGGAGCGCTACGACGGCGTCGACCTGCTGGTGACCCGCAAGGGTGCGATCAGGGCCGGCTCCGGCGACCTCGGGATCATCCCGGGCTCGATGGGGACGGGCTCCTACATCGTCCGCGGCCTGGGCAACGCTGCGTCGTTCAACTCCGCCTCGCACGGCGCCGGCCGCAAGATGAGCCGCACCGCCGCGAAGAAGCGGTTCACCACGCGCGACCTGGCTGAGCAGACCAAGGGTGTGGAGTGCCGCAAGGATAGCGGCGTGGTGGACGAGATCCCGGGCGCCTACAAGTCCATCGAGAAGGTCATCGAGCAGCAGAAGGACCTGGTCGAGGTGGTCGCCCACCTCAAGCAGATGGTCTGCGTGAAGGGCTGACCAAATGTTGAGGCGCCCGGAACCGTTCCCGGGCGCCTCATCTACGAAGCTATCCTTCGTGACTGGCAGCCATTGAGGCGCCATCGGCGGATATTGCAGCTCTTCTCGGTGCGGCCGAGCTGTTCTGCTGCTGCCTTGATGCTGGGTGCTGCCATGAGGACGTCATCTTCGGCTTTGGTCCAGCTGCGCTTGATCATGCGCCTCACGCCCGAGGGTCTGACCCACATCGCTGCTTCTGCGGCTGCGGCCTTCTTGCGGTGTAGTGCCATGCAGTCGGGGTAGTAGATGTGGCTGAGGATAGCCACCGCCTCTTCCCTGGAGTAGAAGAGGTTGAAGATCCCGTCCCGCTTGTTCCGTCGGAATGTGCGTCGAGTGCCGGTGAGGCCGTCCAGGTAGCCATGGACGAACGTGGCGATGGCGTCGCTCTGGGTCGTGAGGCTGACGAAGGGGAGATTCTGTGAGGTCCGTCCCGTCGAGCCGTCGGCGTCAATCAGCCCCCGAAGGTAGTCGCGCTCGGAGAGCGGCATGTGCGGCGGCGCAATGATGTCGGACTTCCGCCCCGCTGGCAGGCCGAGCGCCTGCAATTCCTCGCGGAACTCTCGAGCGTAGACGGTCCACATCACTGAGGCGTGCTCCGCCTTGAAGTTCGTTGCGCGCGTCCGGTAGCTGATGGTGCTGTTGTACGGGCAGAGCCGCTGGAACTCCTCCAGGATCGGGGCGTCCCGTGTGGCGAGTTCCACGGAGAGTCGACCGCGGTTGCGGGACTGTTCGGTGAGGTGTCCGTCCGCCTGGAGGAAGGCGAACATGTAGGCGTGCTCGGGTCGTTCGAGGTCGAAGAACGTCATGCCGAGAGCATCAGTGCGATCCGTCGTTCGAGAGGATCGAATGACCACCAGTTCGCTCAATGGTGTGGATACGACCGATTCCGCGAACAGAAGAGCCCGGCAGTGCTAGGCACCGCCGGGCTCTTCGCGTGTGTTGCGTGGGCTCAGGCCGCGGCCGGGAGCTCGTCGAGGCCTTCGGCGACGAGCTTGGCGAGGCGGTCGAGGGCCTCGTCGGCGTTGGGGGCGTCGGAGGCCAGGATGACCTCGTCGCCGCCCTGGGCGCCCAGGGCGAGCAGGCCGAGCATGGAGGCGGCGTTCACGGGGTTGCCGCCGGGCTTGGCGATGGTGATCGGCACGCCGGTGGCCGTGACGGCCCGGACGAAGACGGAGGCGGGACGGGCGTGCAGGCCCTCGGCCCAACCGATGGTGACGCGGCGCTCAGCCATGAGACGTGCCTTTCCGGTGAAGCTGGTCACGGCCGTGCTCGGGCGAGCGGGGGGAACGACCGTGTTGTCTAGACCAGTGTTGCACGCAGGCAACCCCTGCGAGGCGCCGCGTTCGGGACTTGTGATTGTTTCTTTTCGGGGCATAAGGCCCGGCCAGCGGCCCTGTCCACCCTGCCGTGGGCACGCGCCCGGCGCCATTCGGCTCGCCGCCGGATAACCTGACGAATGTGGAAGACCCCGCGGTGGCGAACCCCGCGCAACCCGACTATCCGCAGCACTGGGAAGCCGACGTCCTGCTGCGCGACGGCGGCACGGCCCGGATCCGGCCGATCACCCCCGGCGACGCCGGGCGGTTGGTGGAGTTCTACGAACAGGTCTCCGACCAGTCCAAGTACTTCCGCTTCTTCGCCCCCTACCCGCGGCTCTCCGACAAGGACGTGCGCCGCTTCACCCACCACGACTTCGTGAACCGGGTCGGCCTCGCCGTGGTGGTCCGGGACCACTTCATCGCGACCGTCCGCTACGACCGGATCGACGCCGACGGCCGCCCCTCCGAGCACGGCACCGACGCCGAGGTCGCCTTCCTCGTCCAGGACGCCCACCAGGGCCGCGGCGTGGCCTCCGCGCTGCTGGAGCACATCGCGGCGGTGGCCCAGGAGCGGGGCATCCGCCGCTTCCAGGCCGAGGTGCTGCCGGAGAACCGCAAGATGGTGAAGGTCTTCACCGACGCCGGCTACACCCAGCGCCGCAGCTTCGCCGACGGCGTGGTGCACCTGGAGTTCGCCCTCGAACAGACCGACCGCTCACTCGCCGTGATGCGCGCCCGCGAGCACCGCGCCGAGGCCCGCTCGGTGCAGCGGCTGCTGACCCCGCGCTCGGTGGCGGTGATCGGCGTCTCCCGCAATCCGCAGACCGTCGGCCGGGCCCTGCTGCGCGACCTGCTCGGCAGCTTCGACACCGAGTTCGAGAGCCGGTACGAGACCAAGGGCGCCCCGCGCACCGTCTACGCGGTGAACCGCAGCGCCCCGCCCGGCACCGAGCTGGACGGCGTCCCGGTGCACCGCTCGATTCTGGACATTCCCGGGCCGGTGGACCTCGCGGTGATCGCCGTCCCCGAGAGCGTCGTCCCGGCGGCCGTCGCCGAGTGCGGCGCGCACGGCGTGCAGGGCCTGGTGGTGGTCACCGCCGGCTACGCCGAGACCGGCCCGGAGGGCCGCGACCGCCAGCGCGCCCTGGTGCGCCAGGCCCGCGCGGCGGGCATGCGGGTGATCGGCCCGAACGCCTTCGGCCTGATCAACACCGACCCCGACCACCCGCTGAACGCCTCGCTCGCCCCGCACCTGCCGGACCGCGGCGGCTTCGGGATCTTCTGCCAGTCCGGGGCGATCGGCGTGGCCCTGCTGGAGTCCGCCCACCGGCGCGGCCTCGGGGTCTCCTCCTTCGCCTCGGTCGGCAACCGCTCGGACGTCTCCGGCAACGACTTCCTGCAGTACTGGGCCGAGGACGAGGCCACCGAGGTGGTGCTGCTGTACCTGGAGTCCTTCGGCAACCCCCGCAAGTTCACCCGGATCGCGCGCCGACTGGCCACCGCCAAGCCGGTGGTGGTGGTCAAGGGCGCCCGCCACACCGGCAGCCTGCCGCCCGGCCACGCCGTCCCGGCCACCGCCACCGGCCTGCACGATGCCACCGTGGACGCGCTGTTCGAACAGGCCGGGGTCACCAGGGTGGCGACCATCACCGAGCTGTTCGACACCGGTGAGCTGCTCGCCCAGCAGCCGCTGCCGCCCGGTGACCGGGTCGCCGTGGTCGGCAACTCCGACTCGCTGGGCCTGCTCACCTACGACGCCTGCCTGAGCGCCGGGCTGCGCCCGTGCACACCGGTCGACCTCACCACCGCGGCGACCGGCGAGAACTTCCGGATCGCCCTGGACGTCGCGCTCGGCGACCCGGCCGTGGACGCGGTGATCGCCGTCGCCATCCCGCCGATCGGCACTTCCGCGCACGCCTTCATGGGCGGCCGGCTGACCGGCCCGGACGACCCCGAGATGGGCTCGGACGATCCGGAGATCGCCACCGGTCTGCTCGAAGCGGGCGAGCGGGCACGGGAGTTGGGCAAGCCCCTGGTGCTGGCCCACCTGGCCCTGACCGACCTGCCGACCCGGCTGCGCCCGGGCGGGATCCCGGCCTACGCGGCGCCCGAGCGGGCCGTGCGCGCCCTCGCGCACGCCGTGCACTACGCGCAGTGGCGCCGCCGCACCGCCGCGGCGGAGGAGACGGCGCGCGTCCCCGACCTGGACCGGATCGACGAGCCCGGCGCCCGCGCCCTGGTGGACGCGGCGCTCAGCACCCGCACCGCGGTCGCCGCCCGTACCCAGCCCGGCGGCGCCCGGATCACCCTGTCCGACTCCGAGGCCCGGCTGCTGCTGGCCCGCTACGGTGTCGACGTCTCGCCCACGCTGGCCGCCCCCGACGAGCGGGAGGCCGTCCGGGCCGCCGAGCAGCTCGGCTACCCGGTGGCCCTGAAGGCGACCGCCCCGCACCTGCGCCACCGCCCCGACCTGGGCAGCGTCCGGCTGGACCTGACCGGCGAGGAGGGCCTGCGCCGCGCCCACCGCGAGCTGGACGCCCTGCTCGGCGGCGCGGCCGGTGCCCAGCTGGTGGTGCAGCGGATGGCCCCGCGCGGCGTGGACACCGTGATCGGTGCCACGGTCGATCCGGCCGTCGGCGCGATCCTGTCCTTCGGCCTGGCCGGTGCCCCGGCCGAGCTGCTCGGTGACGTGGCCCACCGCCTCGTCCCGGCCACCGACCAGGACGTCGCCGGTCTGATCCGCGAGGTGCGGGCGGCGCCGCTGCTGTTCGGCTGGCGGGGCGCCGAGGCGGTGGACACCGCCGCGCTGGAGGAGTTGCTGCTGCGGGTGTCGCAGTTGGTGGACGACGTACCGGAGATCGCCTCGGTGGATCTCGAACCGGTGGTCGTCGCCCCGCACGGGCTGGCGATCCTGGGGGCGCGGGTGCGGGTCGCCCCGCTGCCCGTCCGCAGCGATCTGGGCCCGCGCGCGATGAGCACCCTGTAATCTTCCTTGGTTGCGCCTGCCCGTGGGCGCTGATGTCCGAAGCTCGGCGCCGTGCCGCCCGCTTCGTCGGCGGACCATGCCAGGATGGAGTTATGGCGAAGACCGGTACCACCACCACTCAGGACCTGCGCTCGGCGATCGAGCGCAGCGGCTACTACCCGGCCCTGGTGTCCGAGGCGGTCGAGTCCGCGGTGGGCCCGGAGCCGATCAGCTCCTACCTGGTGCACCAGGAGACGACCTTCGACTCCAACGAGGTGCGCCGGCACGTGACGGTGCTGGTGCTGACCCCGACCCGGTTCGTGGTGAGCCACACCGACGAGCAGTCGGGTGACGCGGGCAGCCCCGCCGTGCCGTTCGCCACCACCTCGACGGAGAGTGTCCGGCTGGACCGGATCGGCTCGGTCGTGCTGAGCCGGATGGTGGCGAACCCGGAGACGTACACGCCCGGGACGCTGCCGCGCGAGGTGGTGCTGACCATCGGCTGGGGCGCGGTGCAGCGCCTGGACCTGGAGCCGGCCGGTTGCTCGGACCCGAACTGCGAGGCCGACCACGGCTACACCGGTTCGGCGACGGCCGACGACCTCTCGCTGCGGGTGAGCGAGGCCGGGGACGGTCCGGAGACGGTGGCCCAGGCGCTGCTGTTCGCCCGGGCGCTGTCCGACGCGACGATCGACAACGGCCCGCGGGTCTGAGGTCCCGGCCGGGCCCCGTCGCGCCCGGCCACCGAGCCCCGCCGTTCCCGATCGCGCGCCCGCCCGCGGTCCCGCCCGCTACGAATCCGGTTCCATGTCCTTCGCACCCTCCGACGGCTACGACGCCTTCGAGATCCTCGACCCGGCCGACGCCCCCGCGCCGCCGTACGGCAGCGGCTCGCTCTGCGACCTGCTGCCCTCGGTGGCGGCGGGCCTGGGCGTCCCGGGGTTCACCGCGACGCTGCCGATCGCCCCGGCCGACCGGGCGGTGGTCTTCCTGGTGGACGGCCTGGGCTGGGAGCTGCTGCTGCGCCACCCCGAGTACGCGCCGTTCCTGTCCTCGCTGGCCGGGAGCTCGCTGGGCGGCTCCGGCCGGCCGCTGACCGCGGGCTTCCCGTCGACCACCGCGACCTCGCTGGCCTCGGTCGGCACGGGCACGCCGCCCGGCCTGCATGGCCTGGCCGGGTACACGGTGGCGGTGCCGGGCACCGACTACCTGATGAACCAGCTGCGCTGGCAGCCGCACACCGACCCGAAGGTCTGGCAGCCGTACCCGACGGTGTTCGAGCAGACCCACCGGGCCGGGGTGGCGACCGCCCAGGTGTCCTCCCCGCTGTTCGCCCAGACCCCGCTGACCAGGGTGGCGCTGTCCGGCGGGACTTTCCTGGGCCGTACCACCGGCGAGGAGCGGATGGACCTGGCCGCCTCCTGGCTGGCCGAGCACGACCGGGCGCTGGTGTACACCTACGTCAGCGAGCTGGACGGCGCCGGCCACCGTTTCGGGGTGGACTCCGACGAGTGGCGGATGACGCTGGACGCGGTGGACCGGCTGGCCCGCCGGCTGGCCGAGCAGTTGCCGCCGCGGTCGGCGATGTACGTGACGGCCGACCACGGCATGATCGACGTCGCCCCCGAGGACCGGATCGACTTCGACGAGGACTGGGAGCTCGGTGCCGGTGTCGCCCTGCTGGGCGGCGAGGGCCGGGCCCGGCACGTGTACGCGGTGCCGGGCGCCGCGGCCGACGTGCACACGGTCTGGAGTGAGGTGCTGGGCGACCGGATGTGGGTGGCCACCCGGGACGAGGCGATCGCGGCGGGCTGGTTCGGCCCGACCGTCGACGAGCGGGTGTACCGGCGGATCGGCGACGTGGTCGCCGCGGCGCGCGACGACATCGCGATCGTCGCCTCCCGCAACGAGCCCGGCGAGTCCGCGATGATCGGCCTGCACGGCTCGATGACTCCGGTCGAACAGTTCGTGCCGCTGCTCGAAGTCCGGGGCTGAGGCGGCCCCTTGACCCCTTCGCGCCCGAACCCCCTTGATGTGAAAGGCCCTTGCTCCACCCATGGCTGAACTGGTGTTCTTCTCGGGCACGATGGACTGCGGCAAGTCGACGCTGGCGCTGCAGATGGACCACAACCACGCCGCGCGCGGCCGGCAGGGCGTCATCCTGACCCGCAACGACCGGGCCGGCGCCGCCACCATCTCCAGCCGGCTGGGCCTGCGCGCCGACGCGGTCGAGGTGACGGACGACTTCGACTTCCACGGCCACGTGGTGCAGCGGCTCTCGGCGGGCGGCCGGGTGGACTACCTGATCTGCGACGAGGCCCAGTTCTTCGCCGCCGAGCAGGTGGACCAACTGGCCCGGGTGGTGGACGAGCTGGACATCGACGTCTACACCTTCGGCATCACCACCGACTTCCGGACCCGGCTGTTCCCCGGTTCGCAGCGGCTGATCGAGCTGGCCGACCGGGTGGAGGTGCTCCAGGTCGAGGCGCTCTGCTGGTGCGGCGCGCGGGCGACCCACAACGCCCGTACGGTCGGCGGCGTGATGGTGGTCGAGGGCGCCCAGGTGGTGATCGGCGACATCTCGGTGAGCGAGGACGAGATCGGCTACGAGGTGCTGTGCCGCCGCCACCACCGCCGCCGGATGACCGCCGCGACCGCCCGCGCCTCGGTGCTCTCCCCGGACGTGCTGCCCTTCGAGGAGCAGCAGGTCTAACCGCCCCGAGCCGAAGGGGTGCGCCGGTGCCGAAAGCGAGGAGCGACAAGCGGGGGACGAGCGCCGGAGCGACGACCGTCGGCGCCGGGTCCGAGCGCCCCGGAGGCGAGTGGGCGAGTCACAGGGCTTCGAGCACCGAGAAGTGCCCGCCCTGCGGGTCGGCCAGTCGGGCGGCCCGGCCGCGGGCGGTGTCGTGCGGTTCGACCAGGACCCGGCCGCCGAGTTCGACGGTGTGACGGGTGGTCAGCTCGGCGTCCCGGACGGCGAAGTGGGTGCGCCAGCGCGGCGGGTGGCCGCGCAGGTCGGCGCGGTGGCGGATGCCCGCGACCGGGCGCCCGTGCACCAGCAGCGCGCTCTCGTCGGCGGTGGGCCGGACCGGCCGGTCGAGCACCGTGCCGTAGAAGGCGGCGGCGCCGTCGGCGTCCGGGGTGAGCAGTTCGGCCCAGGCGGGCCCGCCCGGGTCCATCCCGGCCTCCCGGCCGAGGTGCTGCTCGGCCTGCCAGAGGCCGAAGACGGCTCCGGAGAGGTCGGCGGCGACGGCCATCCGCCCGGCGTCGTCGGCCTGCAGCGGCCCGACCGCGACGGTGCCCCCGCACTCGCGCACCAGTTGGGCGGTGCGGTCGGCGTCGTCCACGGCGAAGTAGGTGGTCCACTGCACCGGGAAGCCGGTGGTGCTGGAGACGCCGAGGCCGGCGACGGGGGTGCCGTCGAGCTCGGCCCGGACGTAGGCGCCGAGTTGGCCGGGCCCGGGGGAGTACGTCCAGCCGAGCAGCTCGCCGTAGAAGGCGCGCGCGCCGGGCAGGTCGTCGGTCAGCAGGCTGACCCAGCAGGGTGTGCCCTGGGCCAGTCGGAGTTCCACCGCGGGCAATGCGGGCCTCCTCACGGGTGTTCGGCGCACGGAGATCCGGGCGCGCGAGGGTGATGCTTCCACCCTGGCGCGCGCCCAACCCTCGACCCGCGCGGAAAGTCCGGCAAAGAGCGCACAAAGAGCCGCGGTTCGGGCGCGCTGCGCGACAATGGCCGGCATGACCACCTTCAACGACGGTTCCCCGCTGATCTCCGCGGCCGAGCTGCGGGAGGCGCTCGCCTCCGCGCGGCCGCCGGTGCTGCTGGACGTGCGCTACCAGTTGGTCGGTGCCGCGCCGGGCGGCCCGACCGCGGCCGAGGAGTACCGGGCCGGGCACCTGCCCGGTGCCCACTTCGTCGAGCTGGACCGGGATCTCGCGGCCCCGCCCGGCGCTCCGGGCCGGGGCGGGCGCCACCCACTGCCGGATCCGGAGGAGTTCGGCGCGGCGATGCGCGGGTTCGGGGTGAGCTCCGGGCGTCCGGTCGTGGTGTACGACGGTGCGGCGTCGATGGCGGCGGCGCGGGCCTGGTGGCTGCTGCGCTGGGCCGGGCACCCGGACGTCCGGGTGCTGGACGGCGGCTTCGCGGCCTGGCGGGCGGCCGG
This sequence comes from Kitasatospora sp. NPDC059146, assembly GCF_042786665.1. Taxonomy (NCBI): domain Bacteria; kingdom Bacillati; phylum Actinomycetota; class Actinomycetes; order Kitasatosporales; family Streptomycetaceae; genus Kitasatospora; species Kitasatospora sp. NPDC059146. Next base: position 46,048 of record NZ_JBHZCY010000047.1, read on the forward strand.
GCTGCCGGTGACGGCGGAGCTGCCGGAGCCGGCGGAGGGCGACTTCAAGCCCGTGCCGGGGCAGTTGCCGACGCTGGAGGCGGACGCTGCCGCGGCCCGGGCGCGCAGCGGTCTGCTGCTGGACGCCCGGTCGGGGGAGCGCTATCGGGGCGAGAGCGAGCCGGTGGACCCGCGGGCCGGACACATCCCGGGCGCGGTGTCGGCGCCGACCGCCGAGAACGTGGGCCCGGACGGGAGGTTCCGCCCGGCGGCCGAACTGCTGGCCCGGTTCCGGGCGTTGGGCGCGGGGGAGCGCGAGGTCGCGGTGTACTGCGGTTCGGGCGTGACGGCGGCGCACCAGATCCTGGCGATGGAGGCGGCGGGCCTGGACGCGGTGCTGTACCCGGGTTCGTGGAGCGAGTGGTCGAGCGACCCGGGCCGCCCGGTGGCGGTGACCGACCAGCCGGGCTGACCGACCGGCCGGGCTGAGCGGGCACCCGTTCTGCGGCAAGGTCTTCTGACGGCCACACAGTGCTGCGGGGCGCCGGCTCGGCCGGCCCCCCGCAGCACTGTCGGTGCGCTACTCCTGCTTCTTGCGCCGGCTGCCGAAGACGATCTCGTCCCAGCTGGGCACGGTGGCCCGGCGGCCGGGCCGGACGCCGTCCGCCTCGGCCTGCCGGTCGGTGGTGCCGACCAGGCGTTCGCGGTGCGGGGCGACGGCGCGCGGCATCAGGATGTCGGCGTAGGCGGAGCCCGCGCCGACCGCCGGGGCGGCGGCCGCGGCCGGCTCCTCGGTCTCCTCGGCGACCTCGGCGGGCACCGGTTCGATCGGGGCGGGGCCGCCGACGGCGAGGTCGCCGCGGAAGGCCGGGACGACGTCGAGCAGGCTGGTCAGCGAGTCCCGGGAGTCGGCGGTGGCCTCGCGCGACTCGCGGACCTCGCGGGCCGACATGATGCGGTCGGCGGAGGGCCGGTCGATCATCGGGCGGGGCGGCCGGTCCTGGGGGAGCCGGGCGATCCGCGGGATGAACGGGAAGACCGAGTCCTCCTCGCGCTCGACCGTCTCGCCGATCAGCGCGCGGGCCTCGTCGTCGTTGGGCTGGACCAGGCGCCGGGGCGGGTCGTACGTCCAGGACGCGCTGCGGCCCTCGCCGTCGGCGCGGTAGGAGAGGATGACCTCCCAGGTGCCGTCGTCGCGCCGCCAGGAGTCCCAGCGTTCGGTGTCCTTCTCGGCGCCGCGCAGGGCGAGCCGCTCGGCGACGGCCTCGCCGAGCTGCGGCCCGGGGGACTCGCCGTTGCGGCGGATCGCGGTCTTGCGGGCGCGCTCGGCCATGAAGGCGCGTTCGGCGAGGACCGGCCCCTCGAAGCGGCGGACCCGGTCGACGGAGATGCCGGCGGCCTGGGCGACCTCCTCGGCGGAGGCTCCGGCTCGTATCCGGGCCTGGATGTCCCGGGGGCGGAGGTGGCTCTCGACCTCGATCTCGATCTGGCCGAGGCGCGGCCGGTCGCCGCGGATGGCCGCGCGCAGCCGCTCGTCGATGGGGAGGGTGTACTCCGTGCTGTCGGCAGCCTTGAGCACCAGCCGTGTGCCGTCGTTGCTGACGGCCACAACCCGCAGTTCGGGCACGGTCACCTCCCGGGTTGTGCCTGCCGACGTCACCTGCGTCGCTGCTCCCGTACTGAGTGTGGCCTGCCCACTCGCGACTGGCCACAACCTTGCTGAGTTCCCCGGCGTGTCGGGCTTACGCCCGGCCACACCGCTGTGGCACGGTTGCCTTTTTGCCACGTCATCCGTCGACGTCGCGTCTGGGTGCCCCGGCCGTCCTCGCACGCGGAGTGTTCGCGACGATCCGGGACCGGCGTCGCCGTGCGTGCCCGCTCAGTGGCTCTTCGTCAAGCTGCCGGTGAAGGCACAGTCGACAAGTCGACCCAAGGCTCGGGCTTTACGAACAGTACTCCATTCGTGGCATCCGGAGGGGCGGCTCGCCGCTCAAGTCTCCCGCGATTCACGGGAATCTCAAGAGCGCGCGCCCCCAACGGCGGACCACCGGCGGATGAACGGTGATCATCTTCACACAATCCGGGAGCGGAGAACCGCATTTTCGTCCCTTGTGTCCTTCTTTGGGCAAGATGGAGAGGCTTGTTCGAGTTGCAGTCGTACGGACCGAGGGATGTTGATGCCGGAGCGGAGCCCCGCCGAGGAGGGCGGCAAGGAGGAGCGCAAGCGGATCGATCTGAGTGTGGCTCAGGTCGTGGCGAGCGCGCTGGCCGCGGTGGTGGGCGCGCTGCTCGCCTCCGAACTCGGCGTGTACGGAACGATCATGGGCGCCGCGGTGGTCAGCATCGGGGCCACCACCGGCGGTGCGGTGTTCCAGCACGTGTTCCGGCGGACCGGCGAGCAGCTGCGCGACGCGGTGGACCGCGGGCCGAACCAGACGGTGAACGGCCTGCGCCAGGCGCCCGCGGAGCAGGAGCACCCGGCTCAGTACGCGGCGCACGAGCCGGCCGGGCCGCCGGTGCTCACCTCGGAGTGGAACGCGCCGCAGGTGGTGCGGGCGCGCCGGCGGCTGGGCTGGCGGGGCTACGCGGCGGTCTCCGGTCTGGTCTTCGTCCTGGCGATGACGCCGATCGTGGCGTTCGAGCTGGCCACCGGCCAGCCGGTGTCGGCGACGGTGAAGGGCCGGTCGGGCGACGGGACGTCCTTCGGCGGCACGGTGACGCGCAAGGACCCGCCGCCGCAGGACGTCCCGTCGCAGCGCCCGTCCACCGGGCGCGGCTCGCAGGACGCGCCGTCCGGCGGAGCCTCGGCCCCGGCGACGACGCGGCCGGGTCGGGAGCCGACCGCCACCCCGGGCACCGGCGCGAGCGGGAGCGCCTCTCCCTCGGCGGGCCCCGGTGCGAGCCCGTCGGCCGGTGCCTCGCCGTCGGCGGGCGGCTCGGGCAGGCCCACCGGTGAGGCCACGCCGCAGCCGCCCGTGCCGAGCAACGCCCCGGCGAACGCGACGGTGCCCCCGCCCCCGCCCGCCACCGCGACTCCTTAGAGCCGGTCGTCGAACTTAGGCCCCCAGTACCCGCCGCAGGTAGTCGTTGCCGAAGACGCGCCGGGGGTCGACCTCGTCGCGCAGGGCGGTGAAGTCCTCGAAGTGCGGGTAGACGCCCGCCAGGTACTCGGCGTCGCGGGTGTGCAGCTTGCCCCAGTGGGGGCGGCCCTGATGGGCGGTCATCAGCTGTTCCACGCCGGTGAAGTAGCCCTGGTCGCGGGTGCCCCGGTAGAGGTGGACGGCGATGTAGGCGCTGTCCCGGCCGGAGGCGGTGGAGAGCCAGAGGTCGTCGGCGGGGGCGAAGCGCACCTCGACCGGGAAGCTGACCTTCCAGTCGGAGCGTTCGACCAGGGCCTTCAGTTCGCGCAGCACCCCGGCGACGGCCGCGCGCGGGACGGCGTACTCCATCTCCAGGAAGCGGACCTTGCGCGGGCTGGTGAACACCTTGTACGCGGTGTCGGTGTAGCTGCGGTCGGACCAGGCGCGGCTGGCGAGCGAGGCGATCGAGGGCACGGCGCCGGGGAAGCGGCGGCCGACCCGGCAGGCGCCCTCCCAGACGGTGTTGGAGAGGAAGTCGTCCTCCAGCCACTCCTTGAACCGGGGCAGCGGGGCGGCCGGTCCCTGGCTGCGGTTGTTGCGCTTGGTGGCGCAGCGGTCGGTGTGCGGGAACCAGTAGAACTCGAAGTGCTCGTTGACGGCGGTGAGGTCGTCGAGGCGTTCCAGCACCTCGTCGAAGGTCATCGGCTGCTCGTGGGCGGTGAGCAGGAAGGCCGGTTCGACGCCGAAGGTGAGGGCGGTGATCACGCCGAGGGCGCCGAGGCCGAGCCGGGCGCCCTGGAAGAGCCGGGGGTTCTCGGTGGGGGAGCAGTGCCGGACGCTGCCGTCGGCGAGCACGATCTCCACGGCGCGGATCTGGGCGGCGAGCGAGCCGGAGTCGCGGCCGGTGCCGTGGGTGCCGGTGCTGGTGGCGCCGGCGACGGTCTGGACCTCGATGTCGCCCATGTTGGTGAGGGAGAGGCCCTCGGCGGCGAGCAGCCGGTTGAGGCGGCTGAGCGGGAGGCCGGACTCGACGGTGACGGTGCCGGCCTCGCGGTCGAGCCCGCGGACGGCGGTGAGGGCGTGCGGCCGGATCAGCAGGCCGTCGCCGGGCGAGGCGATGGCGGTGAAGGAGTGGCCGGAGCCGACGGCCTTGACGCTGCGGCCCTGGTCGGCGGCGCGGGCGATCTCCCTGGCCAGTTCCGCCGCGGTGCCGGGGGTGGCGGTCCGGGCCGGCCGGGCGTTCTGGTTGCCGGCCCAGTTGGTCCACCGGGTGGGGGTCGCGGTGCTGGCCTGGGGCATTGCGCTGCCTCCTGCTCCGTGGCCGATCGGGTCGGCGCGGTCCGGTGCGGCCTGGTCCGTCGGATCCCGGGAGACAGGCCCTACCCGCGGGTAAGGGCCGCGGGTAGGGCGAGATTAGTCAGTTCACCGTTCGACGTCTACGGGTCGGCCGGGCGTTCCGCCGGCCTGGTCGGTGGGCTGCTGGGCGTCGAGTCCGGCGCGCAGCCGGCCGAGTCCGGCCAGGGCGGCGAGGGCGCCGAGCACGCCGGCGGTGAGCGGGACCCAGTAGCCGGCGGCGGCGCCGGAGGCGTCGATCACCCAGCCCGCGGCGGAGGAGCCGACCGCGACGCCGAGGGCCAGGCCGGTGGTGGTCCAGGTCATGCCCTCGGTGAGCTGGGCGGCCGGGACGAGCCGTTCGACCAGGGCCATCGCGGTGATCAGGGTGGGGGAGATGGCGATGCCGGCGACGAGCAGGGCGGCGCCGACCGCGACGAGTCCGCCGATGCCGTGCACGGCGTGGGCGACCAGCAGGATCGGCACCATGCTGAGCGCCATGAACAGCACGCCGAGGAAGAAGCGCTTCGCCATCGAGCCGGTGAGCTTGACCGCGCCGAACACCACCCCGGCCGCGCAGGAGCCGAGCGCCCACAGGGCGAGGATCACGCTGGAGACCGACTTGTGCCCCTGGGCCTCGGAGTAGGCGACGGTGACCACTTCGACCGAGCCGAAGATCGCGCCGGTGGCGACGAAGGTGAGGATCAGCACCTGGAGGCCGCGGTTGCGGATCACCGAGCTGCCCTGGTGCCGGGCGGCCTCGTGGACCGGGGGCTCGGTGGAGCGCTGGCCGGCGAACAGCAGCACACCGACGGTCAGGAAGACCCCGGCGAGCAGCACGCCGGCCTCCGGGAAGACGGAGGTGGCCAGGCCGATGGAGAGGATCGGGCCGACGATGAAGCAGACCTCGTCGACCACGGCCTCGAAGGAGTAGGCGGTGTGCAGCCGGTCGGGGTCCTCGCGGTAGAGGTGCGCCCAGCGGGCGCGGACCATGGCGCCGGTGCTCGGCATCACGCCCATGCCGGCGGCGAACACGAACAGCGTCCAGTCCGGGGCGCCCAGCCGGGCGCAGAGCAGCAGGCCGACGACGGAGCCGATGGTCAGGGCCATGGCCGGGACGATGATCCTCGCCTGGCCGTGCCGGTCCACCAGGCGGGAGACCTGGGGGCCCAGGACCGCCGCGGAGACGGCCAGGGCCGCCGAGACCAGTCCGGCCACGCCGTACGAGCCGCGCAGTTGGGACAGCATGGTCACGATGCCGATGCCGGTCATCGAGATCGGCAGCCGGGAGACGAAACCGGTGGAGGAGAAGGCCACGGTGCCGGGCGCGGCGAATATTCGGCGGTAGCTGGACAGCACGGGAGCTCCGGGCAGGGGGGTAAGGAACAAGTCTGGTCTAGACAGCTTACGTACGTTGGCAAACGGTATTTTCCGGACGCCCGCGCGGCCCCGGCGCCGGTGCCCGGCCCCTCAGTGGCAGGATCGGTGCCATGTCCGACGCGCGCAAACCCTCCGCCTCCGGCGCCGCCCCGTACGACGCCCTGCTGCTGCTGTCCTTCGGCGGGCCCGAGGCCCCCGAGGACGTCGTCCCGTTCCTGGAGAACGTCACCCGGGGCCGCGGCATCCCCAAGGAACGGCTCAAGGAGGTGGGCAAGCACTACTTCCTGTTCGGGGGCGTCAGCCCGATCAACGAGCAGAACCGGGAGCTGCTCACCGCCCTGCGCAAGGACTTCGCCGAGCACGGGCTGGACCTGCCGGTGTACTGGGGCAACCGCAACTGGGCCCCGTACCTGGTGGACGCCCTGCGGGAGATGGCCGGGGCCGGCCACCGCCGGATCGCGGTGCTCGCCACCAGCGCCTACGCCGGCTACTCGGGCTGCCGCCAGTACCGGGAGAACCTGGCCGACGCGCTGGCCGTCCTCGCCGAGGAGGGCGTCCCGGTACCGACCGTCGACAAGCTGCGGCACTTCTACCACCTCCCCGGCTTCGTCGAGCCGATGATCGACGCCGCCCTGGCCGCCCTGGCCGAGCTGCCCGAGGCCGTCCGGCCCGGTGCCCGGCTGGCCTTCACCACCCACTCCATCCCGGACGCGATGGCCGAGACCTCCGGCGCCCCGGACGACCCGGCCCGGGGCACCCCCGGCGGCGCCTACGTCGCCCAGCACCTGGACGTGGCCCGGCTGATCGCCGCGGCCGTCGCCGAGCGCACCGGCGTGGCCGACCGGCCGTGGCAGCTGGTGTTCCAGAGCCGCAGCGGCGCCCCGCACACCCCGTGGCTGGAACCGGACATCTGCGACCACCTGGAGGCCCAGCACGCCGACGGCGCGCCGGCCGTGGTGATGGTCCCGATCGGTTTCGTCTCCGACCACATGGAGGTCAAGTACGACCTCGACACCGAGGCCGTCGCCAAGGCCGCCGAACTGGGCCTGCCGGTCTCCCGCGCGGCCACCGTCGGCGCCGACCCGCGGTTCACGGCCGCGGTGCGCGAGCTCGTCCTGGAGCGGGCCGCCGTCGAACGCGGTGAGGGCGTGACCCGCTGCGCCCTCGGCACCCTCGGCCCCAGCCACGACGTGTGCGCGGTGGCCTGCTGCCCCAACCCGCGCGCCCCGCGCCCGGCCGCCGCCGAGCGCTGACCCCTTCCGGAGGAGAATCCCGTGCCCACCCCCGCCCAGCCCGACGACCGGCTCCTCGACGACCTGCTGGAGGTGGCCCTGGACGCGGCTCGGCGGGCCGGCGCCCTGCTGCGCGACGGCCGCCCCGCCGACCTCGGCGTGGCCGGCACCAAGAGCAGCCCGGTCGACGTGGTCACCGAGATGGACCTCGCCTCCGAGAAGCTCGTCGTGGAGCTGATCGCCGAGCGTCGCCCCCAGGACGGCTACCTGGGCGAGGAGGGCGCCGAGCGGCCCGGCACCAGCGGGGTGCGCTGGGTCGTCGACCCGCTCGACGGCACGGTCAACTACCTGTACGGGCTGCCCTCCTGGGCGGTCAGCGTGGCCGCCGAGGTGGACGGCCGGGCCGTCGTCGGGGTGGTGTACGCCCCGGCCCGCGGTGAGCTGTTCCACGCCGTGCTGGGCCGCGGCGCCCACCTCGACGGCCGGCCGGTCTCGACCCGCCCGGCCCCGCCCTGGGGCCAGGCGCTGATCGCCACCGGCTTCAACTACGTCCAGCCGGTGCGGGTGCGCCAGGCCGAGGTGCTGCTGGCCCTGATGCCCGAGGTGCGGGACGTCCGCCGGGCCGGGGCGGCCGCCGTCGACCTGTGCGACGTGGCCGCCGGGCGGCTGGACGGCTACTACGAGCGGGGCCTCGCCCCCTGGGACCGCGCGGCCGGCTGCCTGATCGCCACCGAGGCCGGTGCGCTGGTCGGCGGCCGCCCCGGGCACGGCCCGGACGGCGAGCTGACCGTGGCCGCCGCCCCGGGCGTGTACCAGCCCCTGCAGGAGCGGCTGGCCGCGCTGCGCGCCTGGGCGGACTGACCAGGGCCCGCGAATCCGGAGGGCCCCGGTGAGAACCCTCCGGACATGAGAAGAGCCCTGGCACACGGGGGATGCCAGGGCCTTGGGGTTTCGCACGGCCCCCGCAGGGCCGCTGGTGCCGGAGTGCCGGCGTCGGGTCAGGCGGCGGTGCGGTGGCGGTCCAGCACGGTGTCCACACCGTGCTCGGCGGCCAGACGACGGAGGTCGTCCAGCTCGGACTGCTCCACCTCGGCGAGGAACTCGTCCCCGGCCTCGATCGCGCGGTGCAGGTCCTGCTCGGCGTTGGCTATGCGCTGCAGGATTCCGGCCTTGAAGGCGTCCATACGGGCCCCCTTACTGTGTCGGACGTGCACGGTCGTGCGCTCTCCGCCCCGAGGAGGGTCCAGCCGGTGAATGCGCCCGGTCCGACGAGTGGTGGATCTCCGGTCGGGCGCGGAGACGGCCCTTCGGCCGCTCCCGGTGAATTCCCAGCCCCAGGGCCGGCGCGGATGAACGCACGGCGGGTGGGTGCGATCGGCCAACAGCCAGATCGCGGGTGTGCAGCTGTCCTCCCCGCCCGGGGAGCCGGGAAACCTCCCGGCGGAAGAAAGTTGCCCGTGTCACAGTCCAAGCGGAGTTCTCCCGACACGAACGGTCACCGCCGAGGGCCCCGGGCCTCCTGCCCGAGGGGCAGCTTATCGCTGCTTTACCGCAGGACCAGGCAGGATGGAGCCACCGTCGGAGCCGTGCGTCCGCTTCCGGGGCCGGCCTGGAGAAGGGACAACGACCGTGCGGGTTCTCGTCGTCGAGGACGAGCAGCTGCTCGCCGAGGCTGTCGCGACCGGCCTGCGCCGCGAGGCGATGGCCGTCGACGTGGTGTACGACGGGGAGGCCGCGCTCCAGCGCATCGCGGTCAACGACTACGACGTGGTGGTCCTGGACCGCGACCTCCCGCTGGTCCACGGCGACGACGTCTGCCGCAAGGTGGTCGAGCAGGGCCTGGCCACCCGGGTGATCATGCTGACCGCCTCCGGCGACATCAGCGACCGGGTCGAGGGCCTGGAGATCGGCGCCGACGACTACCTTCCGAAGCCGTTCGCCTTCAGCGAACTCGTCGCCCGGGTAAGGGCGCTGGGCCGTCGCGCGACCGTCCCGCTGCCCCCGGTGCTGGAACGGGCCGGGATCTCGCTCGACCCCGGCCGGCGCGAGGTGATCCGGGAGGGGCGCACCGTCCAGCTCGCCCCCAAGGAGTTCGCCGTCCTGGAGGTGCTGATGCGGGCCGGCGGCGCCGTCGTCTCGGCCGAGCAGCTCCTGGAGAAGGCCTGGGACGAGCACACCGACCCGTTCACCAACGTCGTGCGGGTCACCGTGATGACGCTGCGCCGCAAGCTCGGCGACCCGCCGGTGATCGTCACCGTGCCCGGTTCCGGCTACCGGATCTGACCGGGACCCGCCCCCCGGAGTCCGTCCCCCCGTAGTCCGGCCCGCCGGACTCCGCCCCGGGATCCGCCCCCGAGGATCCCCCGCCGTACCCAGCGCCCGCCCCCGGCGGACGCCCGAGAGGACCATCATGACCACCCCGCCGCCCCCGGCCGGCGGGCCCTCCGGCGCGCCCGCCGGCGGCCCGCGAGCCGTTCCGCCCAAGCCCGTGCACCCGCCCCGCCAGTCCCGTCCGCACCAGCCCGAGACCTACGTCCCCGGTGACGGCCTGCTCGCCTGGCTGCCGTTCCGCCCGACCATCCGGATGCGGCTCACCCTGCTCTACGGCGGCATGTTCCTGATGGCCGGCGTGGTCCTGCTGCTGGTCATGTACTTCTTCGTCCAGCAGTCGCTCCAGGAGGTCGGCCAGCCGCACCTGAGGCTCACCGGACCGGGCATCTCCGTGCTCACCCCGGACGGCCAGGTCCTGACCAACCAGAACGCGCTCGACCAGTGGCTGAACGACAACAAGTCCATCCAGGCCGCCGCGGCGCTCAACACCCTGCTGCGCAAGCTGCTCACCGTGCTGGTCTGCCTCGCCGTGATCGCCTTCGCGGCCGGCTACGCGATGGCCGGCCGGGTGCTGCGCCCGCTCGGCCGGATCACCCGTACCGCCCGTGACGTCGCCTCCTCCGACCTGCACCGCCGGATCGAGCTGGACGGCCCGGACGACGAGCTCAAGGAGCTCGCCGACACCTTCGACGACATGCTGGACCGGCTGGACCGCTCCTTCGACTCCCAGCGCCGCTTCGTCGCCAACGCCTCGCACGAGCTGCGCACCCCGCTGGCGATCAACCGGACCCTGCTGGAGGTCCAGCTCTCCGACCCGGCCGCCTCGCCCGACCTCCAGCAGCTCGGCAAGACCCTGCTGGCCACCAACGAGCGCAGCGAGCAGCTGGTCGAGGGCCTGCTGCTGCTCGCCCGCAGCGAGAACGAACTCACCGACCGGCGCGCCGTGGAGCTGTCCGAGGTGGCCACCCGGGCGCTGGAGCAGACCCGGGGCGAGGCCGACAAGCGGGAGGTGGAGCTGCGTTCCAGGCTCGACCCGGCGGTGGTCGCGGGCAACGGCGTGCTGCTGGAGCGGCTGGCGCTCAACCTGCTGCAGAACGCGGTCCGCTACAACACCGCGGGCGGCTGGGTCGAGCTGGCCACCGCCACCGTGCCGGGCGGCGGCGAGCTGGTGGTCTCCAACACCGGCCCGGTGGTGCCCGGGTACGAGCTGGAGCACATCTTCGAGCCGTTCCGCCGGATCAAGGGCGCCGACCGCACCCGCAGCGACAAGGGGGTCGGTCTGGGCCTGTCCATCGTCCGCTCGGTGGTGCGCGCCCACGGCGGCACCATCGAGGCCACCCCGCGCTCCGGGGGCGGCCTCACCATGCGGGTGCGGATTCCGTCCCCGTAGCCGCCCCTGGGGCCGTTCTGCGCCCTCTCGGCCCCGGACGCTGCCGCGTTCCGTGGGCGACCGTTCCCGGCCGCCCCCGCCAGACCGTCAAGACGACATAAGGCCTGGCGGGGGCGGCTTGTCTTTTCCGGCCCCAGCAACTTACGGTGTCGTAACCTACGCAACCGTAAGTGCGTCCGCCGGTTCGTCCGCCGACGGCTCCGACACGACGCGTGCCCGCCCAACGCGCCCGTCCAGCGCGTGTATCCGTCCCCAGGAGCAGCCCGTGACCATCGCCCCTGTGCAGAGCAGCCCCTCGCTCGGATCGAGCGGCTGGACCGACGCGCGGCTGATCCTGGCCCTCGAAGAGGTCGTCGAGAAGGAGCTCAACCGCCACCTGACCGTGGCCAAGGAGTGGATGCCGCACGAGTTCGTCCCGTGGAGCCAGGGTCGCGACTTCGACGGCGTGCTGGGCGGCGAGGCCTGGGCGCTGGACCAGTCCCAGGTGACCCCGCTCGGCCGGGTCTCGCTGGTGGTGAACCTGCTCACCGAGGACAACCTGCCCAGCTACCACCACGAGATCGCGACCATGTTCGGCCGCGAGGGCGCCTGGGGCACCTGGGTGCACCGCTGGACCGCGGAGGAGGGCCGGCACGGAATAGCCATCCGCGACTTCCTGCTCGCCACCCGGGCCGTCGACCCGGTGGAGCTGGAGCGGGCCCGGATGTCCCACATGTCGGAGGGCTTCGAGTCCGACAACGCGCACAGCATGCTGCACTCGGTCGCCTACGTGGCCTTCCAGGAGCTCGCGACCCGCATCTCGCACCGCAACACCGGCAAGTACGCGGGCGACCCGCTGTGCGACCAGCTGCTGGCGAAGATCGCCAACGACGAGAACCTGCACATGGTCTTCTACCGGAACCTGCTGAAGGCCGCCCTGGAGCTCGCCCCGGACCAGGCCATGCGCGCCATCGCCGACGTGGTGATCGACTTCCGGATGCCCGGCCACGGGATCCCCGGTTTCGAGCGCGCCGCCGCCCAGATCGCCATCGGCGGGGTGTACAACCTGCGCATCCACCACGACGACGTGCTCCAGCCGGTGCTGCGCCACCTGCGGGTGATGGAGATCGACGGCCTCGGCCCCGAGGGCCTGCTGGCGCAGAACGAGCTGGGCGTCTTCCTGGACGGGCTGGACGGTCAGGCGCGCAAGTTCGAGGAGCGCCAGGCCGCGCTGCTGGCCCGCCGGGAGGCGCGCCGCAACGCCGGCTAGGACGTCTCCGGGGGCGCTTCCGCCGAGCCGTCGCGCCCCCTGAGGGAGGGGGCGGAGTGGGTGGATTTTCCGTGGTTTGCCCCGGAAGATTCTGAACGTGACCAAGCTCACACCGTGTCGCTCCACGATTCCGGGCGACCCCGGAGAGTGATCACCCCATCGGGGGTGCCGATCGCCGTCCGTGATCGGATTCCGGCCCGCCGCCGGTCCGTCGGATTGGTCGGCATCCCTGGTGGGCAAGGGATTCGACGGACACCTGTACGGGGTTCGCTCACTGTGAGTCGCCGGTTCGGAGGGCGCGCGAGGGGTCGACGATGGCCCTGCGTGAGGCCTTTCGCGCCCCGGAGGATCACCCCAACGGAGCCCTGGCTGAGTGTCGATTGAGTAACGGGGCTTGAAGTAAGGCAAAATCTCCGCCTCGGGTCGGGCACAAGACCGACCCCCCATGCGTTACGTGCGCTGGAGATACCGCACACACCGCACAAACCCGGAGGGGGAGAGCGACAATGGCAACCGACTACGACACCCCACGCAAGACCGACGACGAGCTCAACGAAGACAGCATCGAGGAGCTCAAGGCTCGGCGGAACGACAAGGGCGGCGGCTCCGTCGACGTCGACGAGTTCGACGCCGCCGAGGGCATGGAGCTTCCCGGCGCCGACCTCTCGAACGAGGAGCTCGCCGTCCGTGTCCTGCCCAAGCAGGCGGACGAGTTCACCTGCATGAGCTGCTTCCTGGTCCACCACCGCAGCCAGCTCTACAGCGAGAAGAACGGCAACCCGATCTGCCGGGACTGCGGCGCCTGAGCACCGCAGCGGACAGCGCCAGGTGCCCGTGGCTCCCGCGGCACCGGCACACCGCCCCTTCCGGCCCCGGGCAGCGGGGCCGGACGGCAGGTCCGCGGCCCGTCCTGGCGGACGGACCCGGGAGGACGGAGTCGGTCGGCCACGTGCCGACCAGGACAAAGTCGTAGGGACGGTCCCGCAGCAGCGGAACCGTCCCTCTCGGTCTTTCGGGGCCCGTTCAAGGGGCCGGCGGGCGCGTCGGTCAGGTACGGGCGCCGCGCCGGGCCTCCTCCAGGGCCTCGGCCAGCTTCATCGGCGAGCGCGTCGACAGGTAGAGGTACGGCGTCGGGTCGGCCGGATCGCTCACCTCGACCCGCAGCGCCGTCGGGACGTAGCTGCGCAGCAGCATGAAGGCGCGGGGATCGGCCTTCGGACCGCGCCAGGCCGCCGCCTCGGTGGGGCTCAGCGCGTGGGCGGCACCCAGCGCGTCCACCGGGATCCGGGCCGGCCCGGCCACCAGCGAGCCCTGCACCACGCGGATCCGCGCCGAGCCGTAACTGCTGATCGCCACCGCGCCGATGGCGATGCCGGCCACCAGGCCGACCAGGGCGGCCGGCCCGCTGACCCGGATCAGGATCAGTGCCAGGGTCAGACCGACTGCGACCGGGAGCAGCCACCAGGAGCGAGGCACCGTGAGGCGTTCGTCGTACATGCCCTCCATTGTGGGCGCCCTGACACCCGGCTCGGGACGCCACCCCCACCGGAGGTCTTGCTACCCCTGGGTAGGCTGGCGAGCCGTGACCGGTACGACCACCCCCACCACCCCGGCCGACCGGTCGGCGCCCGCGTTGCCGCCGACCCCGACCACCCCGCCGCCGGACGCCGTGATCCCGGAGCGCCACCCCCAGGCGCCCGCCCCCGGCACCCGCCTCGGCTCCCACTACGAGCACTGCTTCGGCTGCGGCCCCCGGCACCCCGGCGGACTGCGGATCGACGCGGTCGCCGGCGAGGGACTCGACGTCACCGCCGAGTTCAGCGTCCGGGACGTGCACCAGGGCGGCCCCGGGCTGGCCCACGGCGGGGTTCTCACCACGGCGATGGACGAGACCCTCGGAACGCTGAACTGGCTGCTCCACGCGCCCGCGGTGACCGGCCGGCTGGAGACCGACTTCCTCAGCCCGGTGCCCGTCGAGTCGGTGCTGCACCTGCGCGCCTGGATCACCGGGGTGCACGGCCGCAAGATCTACAGCGCCGCCGAGGGGCGGATCGGCGGCCCCGACGGACCGGTCGCCGTGCGTGCGCAGGCGCTCTTCATCCAGGTGAAGCTGGAACACTTCACCTCGCACGGTCGACCCGAGGACATCGAGAAGGTCCTCGACGACCCGGATCTGATGAAGCGCGCACGAGCCTTTGAGGTGAACCCTTGAGCGAGACCCCCCGTCCGCAGCTGGACGTCCTGATCAGGCGCATCGACGCCGAGCTGCCGCTGCCCGAGTACGCGCAGCCCGGGGACGCCGGTGCCGACCTGCGGACCACCGTCGACGCCGAGCTGGCCCCCGGTGAGCGGGCGGTGCTCCCCACCGGCATCGCCATCGCCCTGCCGGACGGCTACGCGGCCTTCGTCCACCCGCGCTCCGGGCTGGCAGCTCGTTGCGGAGTTGCCCTCGTGAACGCCCCGGGGACGGTCGATGCCGGGTACCGTGGAGAGATCAAGGTGATCGTCGTCAATCTGGACCCGCGCGAGGGGGTCAGCTTCCGCCGAGGGGACCGGATCGCCCAGCTGGTCATCCAGCAGGTCGAGAAGGCCCGCTTCCACGAGGTGGCCGAGCTGCCGGGGTCGGCACGCGCCGAGGGTGGGTTCGGGTCGACCGGTGGCCACGCCGCGGTCTAGCATTCCCGCGGCCTCGCAGGAAGCCGAGCAGGTATTCGCATCGGTCTTGGACCGGGAAGGACAGTGACCGTGTTCCGTCGTCGCCAGAAGAGCGAGGACGCTGTCGAGCAGCTCGCCGACGACGCCATCAGCGCCGACGAGACGGCCGATGACGTCGAAGGTTCCGCCGAGAGCGAGAACGTGACCGAGCTGGACCCGGCCGACAAGGTCGGCCTCCCGCCGGCCCCGCGGCCGGACGGCCCGTGGGACCACACCGAGCTGGAGACGCCGGAGGAGGGACGGGTCGACCTCGGGGGTCTGCTGGTCCCCGGCGTCGAGGGCATGGAGCTCCGCGTCGAGGTCGCCGGTGACGCGATCGTCGCGGCCACCCTGGTGCTCGGCAACAGCGCCATCCAGCTCCAGGCCTTCGCGGCCCCGAAGTCGGAGGGCATCTGGGGGGAGGTCCGCGAGGAGATCGCCAACGGCATCACCTCGCAGGGCGGTCTGATCGACGAGGAGGAGGGCCCGCTCGGCTGGCACCTCCGTGCCCAGGTCCCGGTGCAGCTGCCGGACGGCACCCAGGGCGTGCAGCTGGTGCGCTTCGTCGGCTGTGACGGGCCGCGCTGGTTCCTCCGCGGTGTGATCTCGGGCCAGGCCGCCGTGCAGCCCGAGATGGCCGGCATCCTGGAGCAGGTCTTCCGGCAGACCGTCGTCGTCCGCGGCGAGACCCCGATGGCTCCGCGCGACCCGATCGTGCTCAAGCTCCCCGAGGACGCCCAGATGGTCGCCGACGGTGGCGGGGCCGCCGCTGCGCCCGAGGGCGAGGGCCGCTACGGCTCGCTCGACCCGTTCGCGCGCGGCCCGGAGATCACCGAGGTCCGCTGACCGCCTCCTCGGTCGTCACTGCTGATCGCCTCCGCCCGGACCGCGGGCGGAGGCGATTTGCATGTGGCGGGTCGGTCCCCGTACAGTTCCGGAGTCGCCGCGGGAGACCGGGGCGACAAAGCGGAAAGTGAATCCGATGAATGAAACTCCGGAAAACGGAGTGGAAAACATCTGATAAGCTTGAAACACGAAAGAACGAAGCGCCCGGAGGGCCCGCTGGAAGGCGGTCCGAAGGAAGCGTCCGTTCCTTGAGAACTCAACAGCGTGCCAAAAGTCA
>NZ_JBHZCY010000048.1:0-61540 GCF_042786665.1 Kitasatospora sp. NPDC059146
GCGCGTCCTGCCCTCCGGGTGGTCGGTGGACGCCGTGGACGCCGCCCGGCGCTCCGACTGGGTCCTGGTCGGCGCCTGCCTCGGCGGACTGCTCGCCCTGTGCGGGCTGCTGTTCGCCGCCTGGACGGCCCTGCTGGCCCGGCAGTTGGTGCGCGGTACGGCGGGGGGCGGACGGCCCGCCGGCCGTCGGCGCGGCCGCCCGCGGCTCCTCCCGGACACCCCAGGGGCCGCCGTTCTCGGCAAGGAGCTGCGCCTGTGGGCGCGCGACCCGCGCCGGGCCCGCTTCCTGCGGATCGCCCTGTGGACCGGCCTGTTCACCGGCCTGCTGCCGGTGCTCGGCGGCTTCCCGACCGTACTGCCGTGGACGGGCGTGGTCACGGCGCTGTACGCCGGTGCGCTCGGCTCCAGCCTGTACGGGCTGGACGCCGGCGCCCTCTGGCTGACCCTGGTCGCCCCCGGCGCCGAGCGGATCGACGTCCGGGCCCGGCAGCTGGCCTGGCTGCTGCTGGTCGGCCCGGCCGCGCTGCTGCTCACCGTCGCCGGGACGGTGGCCGTCCCGAACGGCTGGGCCTGGCCCTGGCTGCTGGCCGCCCTGCCGGCGGTGCTCGGTGCGGGCGCGGGGCTGGTGCCGCTGATGTCGCTGCTCGGCCCGGCGCCGTTCCCGGACCGGCCGGGCGGCAACCCGCTGGACGGATTCAGCGACGAGAGCGGCGACCAGGTCCGGATGCAGAGCCTCGCCGTCCTGCTGCTCCAGCTGTTCGCCGCGCTGCCGGCCACCGGCGTGGTGCTGGCCGGGACGCTGCTGCACAGCGCACCGCTGCGCTGGGGCGGCACGGCGGTCGGCCTGGCCACCGGGCTGCTGTTCGCCGGGTGGATGGGCCGGGCGGCCCGGCGCCGACTGGAGACCCGCGGGCCGGAACTGCTGGACGTGATGCGCAAGGGCGTCCGCCGGAAGGCCGGCTCGGCGGACCGCTCGCCGCGGGAGCAGGACCTGCTGGACCAGCTCTCCCGCCGCCGGACCGCGGTCGCCGGGCTGCTGGTGACGGCCGGGGTGCTGAGCACGGCCCCGCAGGGCGCAGTGGCGCTGGCCATGTCGCTGCTCGCGCCGGCCAACCGGAGCTGGTTCCTGGCCCTGTACCTGCCGCCCGCCTGGCAGGTGCCGGTCGCGACGGGGTTCATCCTGCTGGGCTCGGTGTGCTTCGTGGGGGTGTACCGGCTGATCCGCGCCAAGCAGGCGGCCGAGCGGGCGGCCGAGGGCGTAACGGGGGGCTGAGCCGGGCCCGTTGCGGGGCTGCCATCATGATCGTCCAGCACAGCACAGCACAGCACAGCACAGCCGCAGGGCAGCACAGCAGGACACCGCACAGCAGGACACCGCACAGAACCGTCGAGCCGACCGGAGGCCCACCCCGTGAGCACCCCGCAGTCCCGAGGCGCCGAGGCGCTGCGCACCGCCCTTTTGGCGCTCGGCCGCCTCGCCGTCCTCACCCTGCTGATCCCGGTCGGCGCGGTGATGGGCGTGCTCTTCGTGGTCTCGTTCCTGCTCTGGGTCGGCGCCGGGCTGGTCCCGTTGTTCCCGGTGACGACCCGGGTGGTCCGCTCCGCCGCCACGGCCGCCCGCTGGGCCTCCGGCCACTGGTCCCAGGTGCCCGTACCGGTGCCGTACGTGCCGCGCCCGGCGCTGGAACGCACCCTGCACGGCTGGTACTGGACCGGCCACGACTACCACAAGAACCGCTGGTTCGCGGGCTTCGCGCTCAAGCTCCGCTGGCTCTGGAACGACCCGGCGACCTGGCGGGACGCCGCCTGGCTGCTGGTCGACCCGCTGGTCGGCGGCGCCGTCGCGGCCGCGCCCGTCCTGCTGACCGGCTACGGCCTGTACGGGCTGGCGCAGCCCGTACTGCCCGAACCCGGCCCCGGCTACGGCCTGTTGCCGCTGCCCGGGCTGCTCGGACCGCTGCTCGGCCTGGTCCTGGTGGCCGCCGGACTCGCCCTCGCCGGGCCCGCACTGCACCTGCACGGCCGGTGGACCCGTACCCTGCTCGGCCCCACCGAGCGCTCCCGGCTGGCCCATCGGGTCGAGCAGCTCACCGAGATCCGGCTGGACGCCACCGAGGCCCAGGCCGCCGAGCTGCGCCGGATCGAACGGGACCTGCACGACGGCGCCCAGGCCCGGCTGGTCGCCGTCAGCCTGCGGCTCGGCGCGGTGGTACCGCTGATCGACCGGGACCCGGAGAAGGCGAAGCAGGTGGTGACGGACGCCCAGGAGAACGTCACCCAGGCCCTCCAGGAGCTGCGCGACCTGGTGCGCGGCATCCACCCGCCGGTGCTCGCCGAACGCGGCCTCGCCGAAGGGATCCGGGCGCTCGCGCTGGACGTGCCGTTGAAGGTCGAGGTCCGGGCCGAACTGCCCGGGCGGGCGGAGGCGCCGGTGGAGTCGGCGATGTACTTCGCGGTCAGCGAGGCGCTCACCAACGCGGTCAAGCACGGCGACGCCCGCCACGCCGGGGTGGAGCTCACCCACGCCGCCGGACTGCTCCGCGCCGAGGTCTTCGACGACGGTCGGGGCGGCGCCGACCCGGAGGGCGGCAGCGGCCTGCGGGGCATCCAGCGCAGGCTGGCGGTGTTCGACGGTACGCTCACGCTGACCAGCCCCCCGGGGGGCCCGACCAGGCTGATCATGGAGCTACCGTGCGTGTTGTCCTCGCCGAGGACCTCGTCCTGCTGAGGGACGGACTCGAACTCCTGCTGAGCGCCCACGGCCACGACATCGTCGCGGCCGTGGAGAGCGGGCCGGAACTGTCCGCCGCGCTCGCCGAGCACCGCCCCGACATCGCCGTGGTCGACGTCCGGCTGCCCCCCACCTACTCCGACGAGGGCCTCCAGGCCGCGCTGGCGGCCCGCCGCGAACAGCCCGGACTGCCGGTGCTGGTGCTCTCCCAGCACGTCGAGCAGCTCTACGCCCGGGAGCTGATCGCCGACGGCGCGGGCGGCGTCGGCTACCTGCTCAAGGACCGGGTCTCCAAGGCCGACCAGTTCGTCGACGCCGTCCACACCGTCGCCGCCGGCGGCACCGTCATGGACCCCCAGGTGATCACCCGCCTGCTGGCCCGCAACGCCTACGACGAGCCGCTCGCGATGCTGACCCCGCGCGAACGCGACGTGCTCGAGATGATGGCCGAGGGCCGTTCCAACGCCGCGATCGCCCTGCGGCTCCACTTCAGCGAGGGCGCGGTCAGCAAGCACACCTCCAACATCTTCGCCAAGCTCGGCCTCGGCGCCTCCGACGACGACAACCGCCGCGTCCTGGCGGTACTCGCCTACCTGAACGGAACCCGCGCGGAGTAGGGCACCGGAAGTCGGCGGGGCCGACTTCTGCTGCTGGGGCCGTACTGCCGGGGTGGGGGTGCTTGCCGGGGGTGGGGGCGGGGGCGGGCGTCGGTACGATCGGCGTATGGGCGGTGCGAAGGACGAGGCCTGGGACGCGGATGCGGCCGAGCGGGCGGTGGCGGTGTTGAAGGCGGTGGCCGACCCGTCGCGGTACCGGTTGCTGTGGGCGTTGAGCCGCCGGGAGCTGCCGGTCAGCGAGCTGGCCGAGCTGTTGGGCGCGCACGTGGCGGCCACTTCGCAGCACCTGGCGAAGCTGCGGGTGGCGGGGCTGGTGGTGGCCCGCCGGGAGGGGACGCGGATCTTCTACCGCGCCACCGAGGTGCGCGGGCTGCTGACCGAGGCGGCCGTGATCGCCAACGACCTGCCGGACCGCAGCGGTGGTGGCGGTGGTGTCGGCGGCGCGGCCGCGGCCGCCGACACGGCGGAGCAGCCCTTCGGCCGGGCCGCCCGGGCCGCCCGCGCCGTCCGGGGGGTGCGCGGCCGCCCGGCGGCCGGTCCGACGGGCTGAGCCGGGGCCGGCCCGATGGGCTGAGCCGGAGCCGGTCCGGGTTGTGCCGGAGCCTGTTCGGGTTGTGCTGAGCATGCCCAATTGGTCTGGACCACTGGCCGGAACGCGCGGGTCTCCCCGCCCTCGCCCCACCGGGTGACCGCTCCGCCCCGGGGGCCTGCGGGGCGGGGGAGGGTGCGGTCCTTCGCCGACGGACCGAGGGCTGGGGCCGTCGCGCCCCGGGAGTCCGCCGCCCAGGCGGCCCCGGCGGCTTCCGGCCGAATTGGTCTCGACCATTGCCCTCCGTCCACCGGTGCACGAGGCTGCTGCGCACCGGGCACCGGATCATCACGACCGGAGCCCTCGCCACCGGAACAGGAAGGCAGCAACACACCCATGCGCAAAGCGATTTCGACCCTGAGTCTGACCGGACTACTGGCTGCCGGCGCGCTGCTGGCCGCGCCGTCCGCGCAGGCTGCCAGTTTCGTCTACATCGGCATGTACCCGAGCGGCGCCGCGTGCGACGCGGCCGGCAAGGACTACGTGGCCCGGGGTGAGGCGATCACCTACTTCTGCGACGTCGCCCCGAACACCGCCCGGCTCTCGATCGTGCCCTCCTGGCGATAGGTCAGACCCCTTCGCCGAAAGGCCCGGTGGCCGCACGGTCGCCGGGCCCGCCACCACCACCGCGGATGACCTGGGCGCGGCGGAACAACTCGTCCGTCTCGGCGGCCAGCACCCCGCCCAGCAGCAGTCGCGGGTGGTAGAAGGAGTCGGCGGCCTTGGCCACGTCGACGGCGGACAGGTCGATCTGGTCCAGGCCGGCGCGGCGCAGCCCCTCGATCGAAGTGGCCCAGACGACCTGGCCGATGCCGGCCCAGGCGCAGGCGCTCATGCACATGGGGCAGGGTTCGGCGGTGGTGTACAGGGAGGTGCCCGCCCACTCGGGGCTGCCGTAGGGCTGCCCGAAGTCGTCGATGGCGACCATCTCGCCGTGGTAGGTCGGGCCGTCCTGCGCCGCGTTGACGCCCCGGGCCACCACCTCGCCGGAGCGCACCAGCACCGCCCCGAAGGGGTAGCGCTCGTTCCTGTGCCCCTCCTCGATCGCCGCCGCCATGAAGCGCTCGTGGTCGCTGCGCGCGGTGGCGGGTGCCGGGTGCGGCGCCGCACCCACTGCGCCCGCCGCACCCACTGCGCCCGCCGCGCCCACCGCTCCAGCTGCGCCGAGGAAGTGACGCCTGTTCAACACCACGCTGTGCTCCGTCCGGTCGGCGTACGGGGTTCCGGAGCATTCTCCCCGCCCTACGCCTCCTCCGACCGGTATTCCTGCCGGGCCGCGTCGTAGCCGAACAGGCCCGCGTAGCGGCCCCAGTCGGTGGCGGTCTCCAGCTGCCGGTCGACCTGTTCGCTGGTGTAGTGGTGGGCGAGGAGGTCGCGGAAGAAGCCGGCCCGGGCGGTGGCGCCGGGTTCGCCGCCGAGGCTGTTGGCGATCAGCTTGACCAGCGGGACGTCGAGGGCGGCGCCGGCGAAGAGGGCGCGGGAGTCCTGGACGTCGGCGTGGGCGAAGGCGGTGCCGTCCTCGGTGAGCAGGAGGTCGTCGCCGTGGATCTCGGCGAAGCCGAGCAGGTCGAGGGCGTCGACCTGGGGGAGCATGTCGTCGATGTCGAGGCCGAGTTGGTCGGCGAGGTCGGCGAGGTCGCAGCGGCCGGCGCGGTGGGCGATCATCTCGGCCAGGCCGGAGAGGCCGTCCACGCTGGCGCTGGGCAGCGGGGTGTTGGCGACGGTCCGGCGGTCGGGGCGGTCCGGGTCCGCGGGGTCCGGGTCCGTGCGGTCCGGTTCGGTGGGGCCGGGCTCGGTACGGTCCGGCTCGGGGCGCCCGGCCGCCCGGGGGTCCTTGGGCCGGCCGGTCATGATCCGGTAGACCCGGTCGACGAGTTCGTCGAAGGCGGCGGAGTCGCGGTCGCGCGGGCGTTCCAGGTCGACGTCGACGGTCTCCCGGATGGTGCCGTACGGGCGGGAGCCGAGGACGACGACGCGGTCGGCCATCAGCACGGCCTCCTCGATGTTGTGGGTGACCAGGACGACGGCGCGGGTGGGGAACTGGCCGGACTCCCACAGTTCCAGGAGTTCGCCGCGCAGGTTCTCGGCGGTGAGCACGTCGAGCGCGGAGAACGGTTCGTCCATCATCAGCACGTCGGGTTCGACGACCAGGGCCCGGGCGAAGCCGACGCGTTGGCGCATGCCGCCGGAGAGCTCCTTGGGGTAGGCGTTCTCGAAGCCGGTGAGGCCGATCAGGTCGATGGCCTGGTCGGCGGCGCGGGCGCGCTCGCGCGGGGGCACCCCGCGGGCCTCCAGGCCCAGTTCGACGTTCTGCCGGACGGTCAGCCAGGGCAGCAGGGCGAAGGTCTGGAAGACGAGCGCGGTGCCGGGGTTGGCGCCGGTGAGGGGGGTGCCGCGGTAGCGGACGGTGCCGGAGCTGGGCGGCAGCAGGCCGGCCAGGCAGCGCAGCAGGGTGGACTTGCCGGAGCCGGAGCGGCCGAGCAGGGCGACGATCTCGCCGGCCCGGACGGTGAGGTCGATCCCGGAGAGCACCGGGAGTTCGCCGTCGGCGCCGGCGTAGGACTTGGTGAGGCCGACGGTCTCCAGCAGGGTCGCGCCGTCCGCCACGGCGGGCTGGGTGACGGCGGGGGCGGGGCGGGAGGAGAACGGGAAGCGCATCGGGGGGAACCTCATTGGAGCGAGTAACGGCGTTCGGCCAGGCGGTACAACCGGCGCCAGACCAGGCGGTTGAGGGCGACGACGTACGCGCTCATCACCGCGACCCCGGCGAGCAGGTGCGGGTGGTCGCCGCGTTCGGTGGCGCCGGCGATGTACGCGCCGAGGCCGGTGGCGGTGAGGGTGGTGCCGCCGAAGGTGACCACCTCGGAGACGATGGAGGCGTTCCAGGCGCCGCCGGAGGCGGTGATGCCGCCGGTGACGTACGCCGGGAAGATGCCGGGGACGATGAGCCGCCGCCAGCGCTGCAGGCCGCGCACGCCGAGGTTGTCCATGGCCTCGCGCAGGTCGCTGGGGATGGCCATGGCGCCGGCGATGGCGTTGAACAGGATGTACCACTGGGCGCCGAGGGCCATCAGCAGCACGCCGCCGAGGTCGATCGACAGGCCGGTGCGCAGCAGCAGCCAGACCACCAGCGGGAACAGGAAGTTGGCGGGGAAGCTGGCGAGCACCTGGACCAGCGGCTGGGCGATCCTGGTCAGCCGGGGGGAGAAGCCGATCCGCACGCCGATCGGCACCCAGACGACGGTGGCGACCGCGACCAGCACCACCACCCGGGCCAGGGTGGCGAGGCCGAGCAGCAGGGGCTCGCCGAAGACGCCGAGGCCGGTGGTGCCGGCGAGGTAGCGGCCGAGGTCGACCAGGCCCCAGAGCACGATGCCGCCGGAGACGACGGCGAAGAGGAGGTCGCCGGTGCGCTGCCGGGCGCGGCTGACCGCGAGCGGCCGGTCGTCGGTGCCGAAGACCCGTCCGGCCCGGTCCAGGGCCCGGCCGAGGGGCCGCAGCACCCGGCCGAGCAGGCCGGGCAGCCGGGAGCGGCGCAGCAGGGCGAGCACGACGGAGCGCTGCACCTCGGTGGCCTCGGACTGCTCGTTCTTGAAGCGTTCGGCCCAGGCGGTGAGCGGCCGCCAGAACAGGAAGTTCACGCCGATGACCAGGACGGCCATGGTGGCGATCGCCCAGCCGACCCGGCCGAGGTCGCCGGCGGCGATGGCGGCGCCCGCGTAGGAGCCGACCCCGGGCAGGGCGTAGCGCTGGTTGTCGACGCTGATCGCCTCGGAGGCGACCAGGAAGAACCAGCCGCCGCCGAAGCTGAGCATGCCGTTCCAGACCAGGCCGATCATGCCGGAGGGCAGTTCGACCTTCCGGAACCGCATCCACCGGCTGAACCGGAAGGAGCGGGACAGCTCGTCGAGTTCGCGCGGCAGCGAGACCAGTGAGTGGTAGAAGCCGAAGGTCATGTTCCACGCCTGGGACGTGAAGATGGCGAACACGGCCGCGCACTCCAGGCCGAGCTCGGAGCCGGGGAACAGGGCGAGGAAGCCGGTGACGGCGACGGTCAGGAAGGCGAGCACCGGCACCGACTGGAGGATGTCCAGCGCGGGGATCAGCACCCGTTCCAGCCGGCGGCTGCGGGCGGCGGCGTAGGCGTAGCCGAAGGTGAAGCCGACCGAGAGGACCAGCGCCGCGAACATCCGCAGCAGCGAGCGCGCGGCGTCGTACGGCAGCCGGGCCGGGTCGGTGTCCACGGCGGCGTCGCGCGCGGTGGAGAACCGTACGGTGGTGCCCTGTCCGACCCGCAGTGCGAGGTAGAGCAGGACCAGGACGGCGGCGGCCACGACCACGTCCGCCCAGCCCGCCCGGGGGGCCCGGCCCGCCCGGGACGGGCGGCCCGCGGTCCGGGGCGGCAGCGGGCCCCGGGACGGGCCCGGGGCGGACTTCGGGAAGGACATGACGGGGACCTCCGGCGCAAACCCGGGCAGTCTGCTCCCTTCTGACGTCCGTACGCAAATGGACCGGTGTTTCGGTCCGGTGCTCAGGCCGGAGGGGGCCTACGCGGTTTCGACGAACTCCAGCAGGTTGCCGACCGGGTCGGTGGTGTAGAAGCGGCGCCGGGGCGGGAGGCTGTCGTCCCAGACGACCTGGGCGCCGAGTCCGGCGAGGCGTTCGGCAAAGTCCTCGATCTCGCAGACCGCCATCCCGGGGTGGGCCTTGACACTGGGGCGGAAGCGCTCCTCGATGCCGAGGTAGAGCCGGACCCGGCCGCCGTCGGCGGCGAACCAGCAGCCGCCGCGGCCGGTCAGCGGCTGGGGCTTGGGGATCTCGGCCATCTGCAGGACGTCGCCGTAGAAGGCGCGCAGCAGGGGCTCGCTGCCGGGTGGCGCGGAGAGCTGGACGTGGTCGAGGGCCGTGATCACTTCGGCTTCCTCTCGGAGGGGTCGGACGGGGTGGACGTGGCGTGCTGCCGGGCCGCGGTGACCAGCAGCCGGGCGGTCGGGGTGGGCAGGCCGAGGTGGTGGGCGATCCACTGGGGGTCGTGCCCGTGGGTGGCGAACACCCAGGCGGTGTAGAGCCGGTTGAGGCCGGGGGCGTCGGGGCCGAGCAGGAGCGGGCGGACCTGCTCCATCGGGAAGCCCTCCAGCGAGCGGGCGCTGAACCACTGGGCGTCGTCCTCCGGGGCGGGAGGTGCGGCCAGGCCCGCCCGCTGCCGGCTGTGGGCCAGCAGCAGGGCGAGCAGCAGCCCGACGGCCGAGCCGCCGATGAGCACGCCGGAGAGGAACAGGCGCAGCGGAGCGGGCGCGGCGCCGAGGGCGGCGACCTGGAGGGCGAGGAGGAGCACGGCGACGCAGAGCGCCGTACCTCGGCTCGTCCAGGGGAACAGGGCGGTCCGGGTCATGCGGTGTCCTCCTCCGGTTGGTGTCGGCGCTGTCGGTGGTGCCACTGGCGCTGCGGCGGGGCCGGCCTCAGGCGGCGCGGACCAGCCGGGGGTCGTACTTGTAGCCGATCTGCCGGACGGTGGCGATCGCCTCCCGGTGGCCGGGGCCGAGCTTGCGGCGGATCCGGGCGATGTGGGTGGCGATGGTGCGGGTGTCGCCGGTGTCCGGCCGGCCCCAGACGGACTCCATCAGCTGGCGGCGGGAGTGCACCCGCAGCGGGTTGCCGACCAGGTGGGCGAGCAGTTCGAACTCCAGGTACGGCAGGTCGAGGTGCTGGCCGTCGACGGTGACGGTGCGCTGCTCCTGGTCGACCACCAGGCCGGCCGA
Source organism: Kitasatospora sp. NPDC059146 (assembly GCF_042786665.1). Taxonomy (NCBI): domain Bacteria; kingdom Bacillati; phylum Actinomycetota; class Actinomycetes; order Kitasatosporales; family Streptomycetaceae; genus Kitasatospora; species Kitasatospora sp. NPDC059146. The sequence goes on from NZ_JBHZCY010000048.1 coordinate 9,697, forward strand.
GTCGAGGACGGGCCGCGGGCCGGGGACGGTCCGGGCGGCGGGGACGGCCCGCAGGGCGGGGGCGGCGGTGTGGTCCGAGAAGATGGCGTCGAGCCTGCGGTAGCGCACGGCCATGGCGGATGCTCCTTCGGCTGGTGGGGTCGGTCGGGTCAGTGGCCGGGGTGCCAGGAGGCTTCCAGTCGGGCCGTCCCGTCCGGGCCGGTGACGGAGTGCCAGCTGGCCCGCATCCGGGTGGGCCGGTCGTTCGGAAGTCCCGGGGCCGGGCTCGGGGCCGGGGCGCCGACGGCGCGCAGCACGGTGTTGTCGAGCGGGCTGGCGGCCAGCCGTCGGCCCACCGCGGCGAGGGCGGCGCGCAGTCGGCCGCGATCGGTGGACGGGAGGGCGGGCTGGAAAGCGGCAACGATGGACATGGCTGGTCACCTCCGTGACAGGACAGGCAAGATCTGAACAAGTGCGCCGGTGCGCAGGGGAGTTGATGATTCAGGCGGCGGCGGGCGCGGGCGTGGTCGCGGCGGCGGCCCGGTGGCGGGCGGCGGCGAGGGCGATCCGGTGCGCGGCGGCCGGCGGAAGGTCCGCGGTGGGGGTCCCCCCGGCCGGAGGCTGGGGGAGGGCGAGCCAGTCCGGGCGGTGGCCCTGGCGGGCCAGCAGGTAGGCCAGGTGGACACGGGGCTCGTACGCGGAGGCCGGGGTGTTGCGGGTGCCCGAGCGGGGGCAGCTGCCGGGGTCGTCGAGGCGGTAGGCGCGCTCGACGCCGTCGTGCAGGGCGAGTCGGACGCTGGGGCAGTGGTGGAAGAGGTGGTGGAAGGGGGTGGTGGTGCGCATGGCCGTACTGCCTTCCTTACCCCGGGTGCGGGGTGGTCGAGGGTTCCGGGGCGGGGCCGGGGGCGGCGGGCCGTGGTGTGCGGCGCCGCCCCCGGCGTCCGGGTCAGTGGTTCAGTGCGGTCTGCACGATCTTGACGATCACCATCACCATCGCGACCAGCAGGTAGACGCGCAGGGCGCCCATGCCGAGCTTGCGGGTGGTGGACATCACCGGCTTCTCCAGGGTCTCCAGCGGGGGCATCCGCCAGTTCTCCCGGCCGGTGCGGTCGATCGGGTCCTCCTTGGTGCCGCGGCGGCCGGAGAGGAAGGAGTACCCGGCGACCAGGACGCCCGCCACCCCGCAGCCGGCCATGATCCGCAGGATCGCGTCCGAGCTGATGTCCGGCCAGACGACGGCCGCGGTGAGGATCAGCGACAGCGTGACCAGCACGCCGACCACGGCGGCGGTGAAGGCGTTGGTCTTGGGACCGTTCACCCAGGGGCCGAGCACCGCCTTGTCGTTGCAGAGCAGCAGCAGGAAGACGGTGGCGGAGGGCAGCAGCACCCCGGCCAGCACCTGGACGAACTGGGTCATCAGGCCCTGCATGTAGCCGGTGGACAGCAGGGTGATGGCGGCCGCGGCGATCACCAGGCCCGCGTAGATGCCGTAGAAGCCCTTGGCGCCCTTGACCCCGCGGTGCAGCGAGTGCTTGATGCCGAAGACGTCGCCGATGGCGTAGGCGGTGGAGAGCGAGACGGCGAAGGCGCCGATGATCGAGGCGTCCAGCAGGGCGATGGCGAACAGCACGCCCGCCAGGTGGCCGGCCTTGTCCTCGATGCCCTTGGCGACGGCCCCGGCGTCGGAGAACTGGCCGAAGCCGTCGGTGCCCGCGAAGGCGGCGGCGGTGAAGCCCATCATGGCGGCGGCGCCGATGATCACGATCGCGATGCCGATCCAGAGGTCGGCCTTCTCGTACTTCATGAAGCGCGGGGTGATCCGCTTGTCGATGACGTACGACTGCTGGAAGAACAGCTGCCAGGGGGCGACGGTGGTGCCGACGATCGAGATGATCACCAGCATGACCGCGGCCAACTCGCCCGCGCCGCCCGGCATCTGCGGCACCACGAAGTCGTGGGCCATCTGCGAGGTCTTCGGGTGGACCATGAAGTAGATCGGCACCAGCAGCAGCGAGCCTATGCACAGGGTCACCGCGACCCGCTCGAAGCGCTGGAAGGAGCCGGTGAAGGCCGAGGCGATGATGATCGCCGCCGCCAGCACCACCGAGGCGACCTTGGGCAGGCCCAGGTAGCCGGCCGCGAGCGTCACGCCGATGAACTCGGTGACCAGGGTGAGGGCGTTGAGCAGGAAGAGGTCGATGACGCTGAACGCGCCCCAGAACTTGCCGAAGCGCTCCAGGATCAGCCGGGCGTGGCCGACACCGGTGACCGCGCCCAGGCGCAGCACCATCTCCTGGTTGACGTACAGCACGGGCACCAGCATCAGCAGCGTCCACAGCAGCTGGGTGCCGTAGTTCTGGCCGGCCTGGCCGTAGGTGGAGAAGGCGCCGGCGTCGTTGTCGCCGACCATCACGATCAGGCCGGGGCCGACGATCGCCAGCAGGGTCTTGAGTCTTGCCGACAGGCCTTGGCGCGGTGCGTCGTCATCGAGCTTGATGGTGCCGAGCGCACCCTTGATGTCGCCGACGTGGGCGTCGTCCAGTACGGCCGAACGCTGCTTCTGCGGCTTGGAGTTGAGTGTGGCGTTGGTGGTCATGACGTTCCTCCCGTGGACCCCGGGACAGGCGGGGTGATGGGGGCGCGCAGCAGTAATTCCCCCTGCGTGCGGGCACGGCGCACCGGCCCGCGGCGGGGCGGTGCCCGGGCGGGCACGGCGGAGCCGCGTGCGTGCTGGCGAACGGTGCGACGACGTCGCCGCCATGACGTGACGGTGCGTCAGTTGTACGCGCAGGGAAGGTTGTTACCGCGTGCCGGAGGTGTACGAGGGCAGGCGGGGGCAGGGGCTACTGTGGCCCGGACTACTGCAATCCATGTCTCTCGCCTCCTCCCGGTCGACGCACCCCGTGGTGCGTGTCATCGACACGGCAAGGAGTTCACCGGCGCGCGCGACTGCCACCGGTTCACCCCAACTCGTCAGAGCTTTGGCACTCCACGGCGTGTCCAACCCGTTCGGGCCGGAAGCCACTTCGGATCAACCCTTAGGTCGGGAAGATCTGTCCTAACCCTGGGCGTCTCTCGACGTCGTCGGATCAGTGGCCTGTGTCCGTGAAGAAGCCTCACCGAACGAGGTGCCTTCTTCAAACCTCCAGAAGCATAGACCGACGGAAGCGCGATACTTGCGCACTTGGTAGAACCTTTACCTTTCGCGAGGCGTGACGTCCGTCCGGGTGACGCGGGTTTGAGCGCCACGTGACGACGGAACGACTTCCCGCCGGATCCGTACCCGCACACGCACACGCAGCTGAGGGGTGGCATGGCGACCGCAGGCTCCCAGACCGCAGGACCTCCGGGGGCTCCCCGGCGGGCGAGGGCGCTGGCACTCGCCCGGCGCCCGAAGCTCTGGCTCTTCCCCGGCGTCCTGTGCGCCCTGGTGGCCGCGCTGCTCTCGCTGCTCTACCTGGGCGGCATCGTCAACCCGACCGGGCACCTGCACCGGCTGCCGATCGCCCTGGTGAACGCCGACCAGGCCCCGCCCCCGCCCGGCCAGCCGGTCAACCTCGGCACCCAGCTGACCCGCGCCGTGGTGGCCGGGATCCCGGGCGACACCGTCCGCTGGCGCCAGACCGACGACGCGGGCGCCCGCGACCTGCTCGCCGCCGGCAAGGTCTACGGCGTGCTGCTCGTCCCCGCCGACTTCACCGCCACCGTCACCGCGCTCGCCGCCGGCGGGGCCACCCATCGGCCCACCCTCACCGTCCTCACCAACCCCGGCCTGGGCAGCCTCGGCTCCTCGATCGCCGCCCAGATCGCCCAGAACGCCGCCCACCAGGCCTCGGTCGCGGCCGGACAGCGGCTGCTGGCCGCCGTACCGGCCCAGGGCGGCCCGGGCGCCCAGGGGCCGGACACCGGCGCCACCGCCCGGCTGCTGCTCGCCGACCCGTTCGCCGTCGCCACCCAGGTCGGCCACCCGATCGGCAGCCACAGCGGCCTCGGCCTGAGCGCCTTCTACTTCACCCTGCTCGCCGTGCTGACCGGCTTCATCGGCGGCAACATCATCCACAACGGCGTCGACACCGCGCTCGGCTACAGCGACAGCGAGATCGGCCCCTGGCACACCCGCCGCCCGACCGTCCCGATCAGCCGCACCCAGACCCTGCTGCTCAAGATGCTGATGACCGCCGGGATCATGCTGGTCACCACCTCCCTGGTGCTGCTCTGCACGGCCGGGATCCTCGGCATGGACGCCCCGCACCAGGCCCTGCTGTGGGTGTTCGCCTACTGCGCCAGCCTCGCCGTCGGCCTCGGCGTGCAGGCGATCAACGCCGCGTTCGGCGGGATCGGGCAGCTGGTGTCCATGTTCGTGTTCATCGCGCTCGCCCTGCCGTCCTCCGGGGCGACCGTCCCGCTCCAGGCGGTGCCCGGCTTCTACCGCTTCCTGGCGGTCTTCGAGCCGATGCGGCAGCTGAGCGACGGCATCCGGGCGATCCTCTTCTTCGACGCCCGCTCGGACGCCGGGCTGGCCCGCGGCTGGGTCATGATCGCCATCGGGGTGGCGCTGGCCCTGGCCTTCGGCTTCGGGATGACCCGCTACTACGACCGCAAGGGCCTGCACCGCTGGACGCCCCAGCCCTCGGAGTAGGCCGGTCTAGCTCTTCGTCACGGTCACCTTGAGGTGCTTCATGATCGGCTGGTCGCTCTGGGTGCTGTGGTCGCCGATCGCGCACAGCACGTTCAGCTCCGGCATGTACCCGGCCGCGCAGCCGCGCGGGATGTCGTACGGGACGGCCAGGTAGCCGTGCACCGAGCGGGTGGAGCCGTCCCGGGCGGTGCTGGTGACGTCCACCGGGTCGAACTCGGCGATGCCGCGCTCGCGCATGTCGTCCCGGTTGAGGAAGACCAGGGTGCGCAGGTTCTGCACGCCCCGGTAGCGGTCGTCGTCCGAGTAGATGGTGGTGTTCCACTGGTCGTGCGAGCGCATCGTGCCGAGCGCCAGGGTGCCGGGCGCGGGGACGACGTCGGGCAGCGCGGCGGCGGAGAACTCGGCCTTGCCGGAGGGGGTGAGGAAGACCAGTTCGCGGGCGGGCTGCTTGATCCGGAAGCCCAGCGGCAGCCGCACCCGGCGGTTGAAGTCCTCGAAGCCGTCCAGGACTTCGGCCATGGTGTCGCGGATCCGGTCGTAGTCCTCGATGTACCACTCCCACGGGGTGGGGCTGTCCGGCAGGGCCGCGCGGGCCATCCCGGCGACGATCGCCGGCTCGGAGAGCAGGTGCGGTGAGGCCGGGCGCTTCATGCCGGCCGACAGGTGCACCATGCTCATCGAGTCCTCGACCGAGGTGGACTGCACCCCGGCGCGCTGGTGGTCCTTCTCGGTCCGGCCCAGGCAGGGCAGGATCAGCGCCCGGCGGCCGTGCACCAGGTGGCTGCGGTTCAGCTTGGTGCTCACCTGGACGGTCAACTCGCAGGTGCGCAGGGCCTGGTAGGTGTAGGGGGAGTCCGGGGCGGCGAGCGCGAAGTTGCCGCCCATGCCGACGAAGACGGTCACCTCGCCGCGCCGCATCGCCTCGATCGTCCCGACCGTGTCCAGGCCGTGGGCGCGCGGCGGGTCGATCCGGCAGACCGCGCCGAGCCGGTCCAGGAAGGCGTCGGCCGGCCGGTGGTCGATCCCGCAGGTGCGGTTGCCCTGCACGTTGCTGTGCCCGCGCACCGGCGAGGGCCCGGCCCCCTCCCGGCCCAGGTTGCCGCGCAGCAGCAGCAGGTTGACGATCTCCCGCACGGTGTCCACCCCGTGCTCGTGCTGGGTGACGCCCAGGCACCAGCTGAAGATCGAGCGGTCCGCCTCGCGGTAGACCCGCGCCGCCTTGAGGATCTCCGCCCGGCCCAGCCCGCTCTGGCGCTCCAGCTCCGCCCAGGGCGTCTGCTCGCAGACGCGCCGGTAGGCCGCGAAGCCGCTGGTGTGCCGCTCGATGAAGAGCCGGTCCAGTGCCCCGTCGTCGGCCGCCGACTGCTCCAGGAGCGCCTTCGCTATGCCGCGCAGCAGCGCCATGTCGCCGCCGATCCGCGGCTGGAGGTTGAGCGTGCTGGTGCGGGTCGCCCGGTTCAGCGCCATGTCGGTGAAGTCGTGCGGGATGATCGTCCGGGTCGCCGCCGCCTCGACCAGCGGGTTGACGTGCACGATCTGCGCGCCGCGCCGGAAGGCCTCGGCGAGCGAGGTGGGCATCCGGGGCGCGTTGGAGGCCGCGTTGACACCCAGGATGAACAGCGCGTCGGTGACCTCCCAGTCCTTGAGGTCGACCGTCCCCTTCCCGGTGCCCAGCGCCGCCTGGAGGGCCCGTCCACTGGCCTCGTGGCACATGTTGGAGCAGTCGGGGAGGTTGTTGGTGCCCAGCTCGCGGGCCATCAGCTGGTACAGGAAGGTCGCCTCGTTGCCGAGCCGGCCGGAGGTGTAGAACGCCGCCCGGTTCGGGTCGTCCAGCCCCCGCAGGGTGCGGCCGACCAGGTCGAACGCGTCCTTCCAGCCGATCGGCAGGTAGTGGTCGGTGTCCGGGTCGTAGACCATCGGCTCGGTGAGCCGGCCCTGGTCCTCCAGGGCGAAGTCGCTCCAGTCGGACAGCTCGGTCACCGAGTGCGCGGCGAAGAACTCCCGGCCGACCCGCTTGCGGGTCATCTCCCAGGTGACGTGCTTGATGCCGTTCTCGCAGATGTCCAGGTGCAGGCCCTTGGTGTCGTCCGGCCAGGCGCAGCCCGGGCAGTCGAAGCCGCCGTTCTCGTGGTTCATCCGCATGACGGCCCGCGGGCCGTCCAGGTACGCCCCCTCGCGGGCCATGAAACGGGTGACGCTCTTCGCCGCGCCCCAGCCGGCGGCGGGGTGGTGGTACGGCGCGTAGCGGGGCGGCGCGGCGGGGGAGGGGCCGACCTCCTCCGGCCGCTGCGGGGCGGCGGTGGCTTCGTCGTCGGAGGTGGTCACGGTGCTCGCCTTCCGTCGCGCGGCTGGGTCACTCGGGGGTCCGGGTCGACGCTACGCCGGGCCGTCGGCCCCCGCGCGTCGACCGCTACGGCCCCCGTGCACCGACCGCTACGGCTCCCGCGCGTCGACCGTTGCCGCTCCCGCGCGTCGACAGCTACGCCTTCGGCAGGGCGCCCAGCACCCCGGCCAGGTCCGTCCGCCGGGCCACCTCCCGCAGGGCGCGGGCCATCACCGACCCCGGCTCCCGGGCCGCGGTCACCAGCCCGATCGGCGTGCTGTGCACCGGCTCCACCAGCGGGACGGCCCGCATCCCGGGCGGCACCCCGAACACGTGCAGCCAGGCGTACGGCACCACGCTCGCCCAGTGGCCGGCGCGCACGTGCGCGAACAGCGAGCCCACCGAGTCCGTCTCCACCCGGGGCACCGGCGCCAGTCCGAGGCCCGCGAACACCCCGTCCAGCACCCGGCGGCCCTGCATGCCCGGGTGCAGCAGGCACAGCGGCAGCCGGGAGGCCTCCGTCCAGGTGGCGTGCGGCTGCCCGGCGAGACCGTCGGCGGGGCCGGTCAGCAGGACGTACCGCTCCTCGTACAGCGGGACGGTGCGCACGCCCTCGGCGCCCTGCTCCGGGAGGTAGCTGAGGCCCGCGTCGATCTCGAAGTCCCGCACCTGGCGCAGGAGTTCATCGGCGCGCAGGTCGGTGGACAGCTCCACGGCGGCCAGCGGGTGGGCGGTGCAGAACGGTCCGGTGAGCAGCGGGACGGCCCCCGAGGCGGTCGGCACCGAGCCGATCCGCAGCCGTCCGCTCAGCCCGGTGCGCAGCGCGTCCACCTCGTCGCGCAGGGCGTCCCGGTCGGCCAGGATGCGCTGCGCCCACCGCACGATCCGCTCGCCCTCGGGGGTCAGGCCCTCGTACGCCCGGCCGCGCCGCACCAGCAGCACCCCCAGTTCGTCCTCCAGCTTGCGCAGCGCCTCGGACAGCGCCGGCTGGGAGACCCGGCAGGCCTGGGCGGCGCGGGCGAAGTGCCGCTCGCGGGCCAGGGCGACCAGGTACTCGAGCTGGCGGAACAGCATCTACTCGGCCTCGGCCTCGGCGGCGTGCCCGGCCTCGGTCGGGTCGGTCAGGTCGATCCGGTCGGTGCGGGTGTACACGTTCATCGAGTCGCCGCGCAGGAAGCCGACCAGGGTCAGCCCGCTCTCCTCGGCCAGGTCCACCGCCAGCGAGGACGGCGCGGAGACGGCGGCGAGCGCGGGGATGCCGGCCATCACCGCCTTCTGCACCAGCTCGAAGGAGGCCCGGCCGCTGACCATCAGCACCGTGCCCCGGGCCGGCAGCAGGCCCTCGCGCAGCGCGTGGCCGACCACCTTGTCCACCGCGTTGTGCCGCCCCACGTCCTCGCGCAGGCAGAGCAGCCGCCCCTGGGCGTCGAACAGCCCGGCCGCGTGCAGGCCGCCGGTGCTGTCGAAGACCTTCTGGGCGGCGCGCAGCCGGTCCGGCAGCGCGGACAGCAGCTCGGGGGTGATCCGCAGCCCGTCCGCCGCGACGCTCCACGGCGCGGTGGTGCGCACCGCGTCCAGGCTGGCCTTGCCGCACAGGCCGCAGGAGGAGGTGGTGTAGAAGTTGCGCTCCAGCGAGGCGTCCGGGGCGGGCACACCGGCCGCGAGCACCACGTCCACCACGTTGTAGGTGTTGCCGCCGTCGGCGGTGGCCCCGGCGCAGTAGCGGATCCCGGCCAGGTGGTCGGCGGCGTGCAGCACGCCCTCGCTGACCAGGAAGCCGGCCGCGAGGTCGAAGTCGCTGCCGGGGGTGCGCATGGTCACCGTCAGCGGACGGCCGCCGACCCGGATCTCCATCGGCTCCTCGGCGGCCAGGGTGTCGGGGCGGTGCGAGGGCACGCCCTTGCGCAGCCGCAGCACCCTGCGGGGTACGGTCACTCGGCCCATGGTCGTCGGCTCCTCGGGTGGGTCGCGGGTCGCGGGTCGTGGGTCGGCCTCGCGGCCGGTCAGGTCTGTACGGATGAATCCTCGCGCGTTTCCGGGCCGGCCGGGTGCCCGGGCAGGTGGCGGCGGCTGTGCGCGCCGGTGACCGCCAGGCAGAGCACGCCGACGGCGGCCATGCCGACCAGCAGCGCCGGGTAGGACGCGCGCCCGGCCGTGCCGGCCAGCAGCAGCGGGGTGAGGAAGCCGCTGGAGGTGGTGCTCTGGTAGAGCGCGGCGGAGGTCGGTCCGGCGGGGTTGCGTCCGGTGGCGCGTCCGGCGCTGCGGGCGGTGAGCCGCTCCACCTCGTGCAGGCCCGCGCCGAGGGTCAGTCCGTACCCGGTGCCGAGCACGACGGCGGCCGCCAGCACCAGCCCCACCGAGTCGCGGTCGGCGGCCAGCGCGCCGAGCAGCAGTCCGGCGATCACCGTCGCCATCGCGGTGAGGGTGGCCCGGGCGCTGCCCGCGTCGTCCAGCCGGGCCGCGAAGGGCTGGGCGAGCACCCCCATGGCGAGCGTCAGGGCCGCCACCAGACCGCTGAACAGCGGTGCGTAGCCCGGCAGATGGTGGGCGACCAGCGGCGGCAGCACGACGTAGCCGACGGTCGCGGCGCCCAGCACGGCGGGGCTGGCGGGCAGCACGACGTAGCGGAACCGGGGGTGCTGCACGGCCGCGCGGTGGTGCTCCGCGGGCCGGACCGGGCGGCCCACCGGCGCCGCGTCCGGGAGCCGGCCGGTGGCCCGCAGGACCAGCAGACAGGCCGCGGCGTGGGCGAGGCAGGGCACGAGGGTCGGACCGGGCAGCCACTCCGAGAGGACGCCGGAGGCCAGCGCACCGGCCGAGAAGCCGATCCCGGTGGCGTACATCGCGCGGCGCGCGGCGGCCACCGGCGACACCCCGGGGCCGGAGAGCTCCCGCAGCCAGGTCGTCCCGGCCGGGAACACCAGCCCGGCCGCGAAGCCGGTCGCCAGCCGGGCGACGTACCCGGTGGGCTCGTCGCCCAGCGCCAGCAGCGCGCTGGCGGCCGCCGACAGGGCGAGCCCGGCCCGCACCGTGCGCCGGCGCCCGTACCGGTCCGCGGCCGGGCCGCCCAGCAGCAGCCCGGGCACCAGCCCGACCAGGTACACCGAGAACATCCCGGCCAGCGACACCGGCGACCAGTCCGTGTGCGCCCGGTAGACGCTCGCCAGCGCGGTGAACTGGTTCGCTCCCCAGGCGGCGACCGCCACGGCGGCCGCGGCCGGTATCCAGCGGGCGGTGCGCACGTGCGGGGTCTCCTCGGACGGTTCGCTCGGACGGGGAATCCGGCGGCGGTGGGCCGCCCGTCCAGTGTCCTGTCCGGCATCGTCGCAGGTCAAAGAGGTCGTACCAGTCGTCCGATCGGCGCGGCCTATCGAACGGGACGACCTCCGACGGCCCCGGTCAGCCGCTGCCGCCCACCGCCAGCACGACCGCGCTCGCCGCGCCGCCCGGCGTCTCGTAGTTCACCGTCTCCCCGGCGTGGCGGCCCAGCAGCGCCTTCCCGAGCGGGCTGTCGTACGTCACCAGGGTCAGCTCGCGCTCCTCGGCCAGCTCGGAGATCTCGACGGTCTCCTGCTCGCCGTCGGAGAACCGCACGGTGACCGTCGACCCCACCCCGATCACGTCCGTGGACGGCGCCCCGGCCACCTCGGCCTCCCGCAGCCGCCCCTCCAGCTCGACGATCCGCCGGTCCAGCCGCGTCACGTCCGAGGCCCGCTGCAACTCGTCCGCCGCGTCGGCGCGGTCCCCCACCGGATCCTCCCCGCGCAGGGTCGCGGCCACCTCCCCCCGCTCCGCCCGCAGCTGCGCCAACTCCTCCTGCACGGCACGCAGCCCCTCGGCACTGATCGGTTCCGGCCCACCGCTCATCGCACGCTCCCGGGTCTCTGAGGGAACACCCAAACACCGGTCGCCTCTCATTACCCCACCCCACCGAAGCCCGGGCAAATCCTCGGCGGACGCGGGCCGGGACGCGCGACGGGACGCAGGCCGGGACGCGCGACGGGGCACCGGCCCGGCCCGGCCGGGGGTCAGCGGGCGAGAAGTTCGGCCGGGACGACCGGTTCGAGGAAGCGGCTGGCGGCGCCGTGCCAGGAGACGGCGAGGGCCTCGCGGGCGCGGGTGCAGGCCACGAACAGCAGGTTCAGCTCCCCGTTGAGGTCCTCCCGGTGCTGCTGCCGGTCGGTGTCCTCCGGGGTGAGCGCGTTGCCGTTGGGCACCATGGCGTCGCCGACGCCCACCACGGCGACGCAACGGAACTCCAGCCCCTTCATCCGGTGCATGGTGCCGATCCGCACGCCGGGGGCCGGCGCGCTGCCGAGCAGGTGGGCCGGGGTGCCGGCCTGCTCCAGCGCCCGGGCCGTGTCGCGGCCGAGTTGGGCGGTGCGGGTGGCGACGCCGATGTCCTCCGGGCCGACCCCCGAGGCGGTCCACGCCTCGATCCGGGCGACCAGGGCCCGGAGCTCCTCGTCCTGGTCGGCGTGGCCGCGCGCCTCGGGCTGGGCGCCGTGCAGGGTCGAGTGGTAGCCGGCCAGCGACTCCTCGCCGCCGTCCAGGTCGTCCGGGCGTTCGCCGGTGAGCAGTGAGGCGGCCCAGCTCAGGATCTCCTGCGTGGTGCGGTAGTTGACGCGCAGTCGGGAGGAGCGGCCGACCACCTGGATGCCGAGCGAGCGCAGCGAGACCTTGTTGCCGTAGATCCGCTGGTGGGGGTCGCCGGCCAGGAACAGGTCGTCCGGTCCGGGGGCGGCGAGTGCGCGCAGGAAGCGCCACTGCGCGGGGTGGAGGTCCTGCGCCTCGTCGACCACCACGTGCCGGAACGGGCGTTCGTCCCGTTCGTCGAGGGACCGGGCGGCGTGCGCGCAGACCTGGAGGAAGGTCCGCTCCCCGCTCTGCCGCAGCTCCTCCTCGAACGCGGCCACCGTGCGCCACAGTTGGGCGCGTTGCAGCGGGCCGAGCGCGGTGCCCCGGCCGGTCCGGGGGGCCTTGAGGTACTGCTCGGGGCTCTCGATCGCCTGGGCCAGGACGACCTGCCGCCACTCCTGGTCCAGGAAGACGTCGGTGAAGTCGACCCCGAGCCGCTGCCCGACCCGGCGCCAACGGGCCAGCACCGCCCGCTGGTTGAACAGGATCTTCAACGGGGCGCCGCCGAGCGAGCGGCGCAGCACCTCGTTCGCCAGGGCGTCGACGGTGACCACCCGGACCTTGGCCCGGATCCGCCCGTCGGTGATCAACAGGCCCAGGCAGCGCTCCAGTTCGGCGGCGAGGTCCTTGGTGTAGGTGGTGAGCAGCACCGACCCGTCGGGGGCGTCGGCGGGCAGCCGGCGGGCCAGGTGGTAGGCCCGGTGCAGGGCGACCACGGTCTTGCCGGTCCCGGGGCCGCCGGTGACCCGGGCCGGGCCCTGGTACGAACCCCGGTAGGCGATCCGGTACTGGGCCGGGTGCAGGAAGATCCGCCAGGCGTCGAAGGGGCGCTCCAGGATCTCCTGGAGCTCCTCGGGCCCGGACACCAGGGCGACCCGGCCGCGGGCGTGGGCCATCGCCGAGACCAGTTCGTCCCCGGGGCGCCCGGTGCCCGCCGGGTCCGCCGCCCGCGCGTACGCCTGGACGATCTCGCGGTCGATCTCGGCCGGTTCCATCCCGCTGGCCAGGCCGATCAGCACGTCGAACTGCTGCTCCGGCAGGACCCGGTGGAGCGCCTCCAGGTGCGCCTCGTCGGGCAGCAGGCGGATGATCGGCAGGATCTCCTCCTCGATGCCCAGGCTGCGCAGGACCTTGTCGGAGCGGTCGGCGAAGAGCCGCTGGGGTTCGTCCGAGGCCCGGGCCCGCAGTGAGGCGGAGGCGCGCTCCAGGGCGACGTCGTTGCGGATCTCGACGCCCTGGGTGGCGGCGTTCACCGAGGCGCGGTGCTTGAGCGCCCAGTCGTTGGCCTTGTCGTGGGGGAGCACCTTGAGCAGCAGGTAGCCGTCGCCCCGGTCGGCCTTGAGGACGACCCCGCGCCAGAAGTCGGTGATCCGGATGGTCCGGATGCGCGGGTCCCGCTGGTGGGTGAGCTTCTCCAGGTGGGTGCCGGCGTGGGTGGCCCCGGTGAACTTCTCGAAGGTCTCGAAGACCCGCCGCTGCACCGACCGCTCCAGTGCCGCGAACTCCATCAGGAAGTCCCGGTGCATCCCCAACGTCGCCACCCGGGCCCCCTCACGCCTCTGTCCGGATCTTCGGTGTGCCCACTCTACTGGGGGACTTGGAGGTGGCGGTGGTCACCTCCGGGGGCGGGGAGGCGGGGGAAAGCGCAGGTCGCAGGGGTGGGGCGGAGCGGCGGGGGAGGGACCGGCCGTCGGGCCGGAAGCGGGCGAAGCTACCATGTGCGCAACACCCTCAGCTCGAAAGATGGACTTGTGACTGTCAACGACGACGTGTTCACGGACTGGAAGAACCGCGAGGAGATCGCGGAGTCGATGATCCCGATCATCGGGCGACTGCACCGGGAGAAGGACGTCACCGTCCTGCTCCACAGCCGTTCCCTGGTGAACAAGTCGGTGGTCAGCATCCTCAAGACGCACCGCTTCGCCCGGCAGATAGCCGGCGAGGAGCTCTCGGTCACCGAGACGATGCCGTTCCTGGACGCCCTGACCACCCTGGACCTCGGCCCCTCGCAGATCGACCTGGCGATGCTCGCCTCGGCCTACCGGGCGGACGACCGGGGCCTGTCGGTGGCGGAGTTCACCGCCCAGGCCGTCGCCGGTGCCACCGGTGCCAACAAGCTGGAGCGCCGGTCCGCGCAGGACGTCGTGCTGTACGGGTTCGGCCGCATCGGCCGGCTGGTCGCGCGGCTGCTGATCGAGAAGGCCTCGGGCAACGGCCTGCGGCTCAAGGCCATCGTCGTGCGCAACGGCGGCGGCGACGACCTGGTCAAGCGCGCCTCGCTGCTGCGCCGGGACTCGATCCACGGCCAGTTCCAGGGCACGATCACCGTCGACGAGGCGAACAACAAGATCGTCGTCAACGGCAACGAGATCACGGTGATCTACTCCAACGACCCGAGCGAGGTCGACTACACGGAGTACGGGATCAAGGACGCGATCCTGATCGACAACACCGGCCGGTGGCGTGACCGCGAGGGCCTGTCCAAGCACCTGCGCCCCGGCATCGCCAAGGTCGTGCTGACCGCCCCGGGCAAGGGCGACGTCCCGAACATCGTGCACGGCGTCAACCACGACATGATCAAGCCGGACGAGCAGATCATCTCCTGCGCCTCCTGCACCACCAACGCGATCGTCCCGCCGCTCAAGGCGATGGAGGACGAGTACGGCGTCGTGCGCGGCCACGTCGAGACCGTCCACTCGTTCACCAACGACCAGAACCTGTTGGACAACTACCACAAGGCCGACCGTCGCGGCCGCTCGGCGCCGCTGAACATGGTGATCACCGAGACCGGTGCCGCCTCGGCCGTCGCCAAGGCGCTGCCGGACCTCAAGGCGAAGATCACCGGCAGCTCGATCCGGGTGCCCGTTCCGGACGTGTCCATCGCGATCCTGAACCTCCAGCTCAAGCGGGAGACCACCCGCGAGGAGGTGCTGGACCACCTGCGCGGGATCTCGCTGACCTCGCCGCTCAAGCGGCAGATCGACTTCACCGACTCGCCCGACGCGGTGTCCAGCGACTTCATCGGGTCGCGGCACGCCTCGATCGTGGACGCCGGTGCGACCAAGGTCGACGGCGACAACGCGATCCTCTACCTGTGGTACGACAACGAGTTCGGCTACTCGTGCCAGGTGGTCCGGGTCGTGCAGTACATCTCGGGCGTCGAGTACCCGACGTTCCCGGTGTCGGCGGGCTGATCCGGCGGTTGACCGGTTTCGACGGGGCGGTGACCTTCTGGTCGCCGCCCCGTCGGCGTCGGGGTGGGGGAGGGGCCGTCAGGCCTTGGCCAGCCCCGCGTCCGGGACCTTGCCCGACTGCGCCTGCTCGATCCGGTTGACCAGCATCACGGCGAACCGCCGGGCGGCGGGCAGGTCCACCGGCCCGCCCTCGGTGGTCACGCTCGCCACCACGGTGCCCGAGCGCACCACGATGCTCACGCCGTCACCGTCCGCCAGCGGCCCCACGAAGGCCTGGCTCTCGCTGCCCACCGCCGGAGCCTCGACCTTCTTGAACGGCCCGACCGGGTAGGAGGCGTACGTCTCCTTCGCCCGGCTCTTCGCGGCGTCCCGGCTGGGCAGGGTCTCCACCAGGAAGCGGGTCACCAGGTCCCCCGAGGAGAACCGGACCGACCCGCTGAGCGGCTTGCCGCTGCACGGGGCCGAGGCCGTGCAGGTCACGGCGTGGTCGGCGGTGTCGACCTTGCGCTTCTCCTCCTGCCACCCGGCCATCGCCTTGGCGTCCGGCAGCACCTGCCCGACCACCTTGTCGTCCAGCAGCGGAGCCTCCAGGTCCGCGCTGGGCGCCGCCGCCGGCGCCGTCACCCCGCCGCCCGCCCCGGCCGCGGGCGCCGAGGCCCCGGCGGACCCACCCGGCGAGGGGGCCCCGGCCGCCGTCGGTGCCGACGCCGTACCGCCCGGGGCCGACGCCGTACCACTGGGGACCGCAGCGCCCGCAGCCGTCGAACCGGGCGTCCCCGCAGCCCCCTTGGCCGCCTCCGCCCCTCCGGACGAACACCCCGCCAGCACCCCGGCCAACACTCCGGCCGCCACCACGACGGTGACCCGCCGACCACCCATCCCCATGCGCCCACTCCCTTACGGCTGTCCGTGAACCCTCAAGATAGCGACCCCCCTGCACACGAACGGCCCCGGCCCGGGTCTCACGAGCCACCCCCGGCCCCACGACAACGCGGCGAGGTGCGTGCCCCGGCGTCGCGCGCCCGGCGGGAATCGTCAGACACGCCCCAGGGCGAGCAGGGTGTCCAGGGCGCAGTGGGGCACCAGCCAGCCGGGCAGCGGGCCGGTCGGGCCGGTCGCGGCGGCGCAGGCGGCGGTGAGGGCGGCCTCGGCGGCGAGCAGGCCGTCGGCGAGGACGAAGGCGACGCCGTCCACCGCGTCCGGTCCGACCAGGATCCGGGTGTGCTCGATCCGGGCCCCGGCGGGCAGGCCGCGGGTCAGCCCGTCCCGGACGGCCTCGGGGGAGGGCGGGTGCGGGGCCGGGCGGTCGGGGCGGTCCGGGGCGCGGAGGTGGAAGCGAATGGCGTGCACGTGACCCAGCCTGACGGATCGTCGGCGCCGACGGCACCCAGCCCGCTGTCAGAAAACTGTCAGGCAGCAAGATGTCACCCGTTCCCGGGCTCCGGCGCCCCCGGCTCCGGGCGGCGCTGGGCTGGGCAAACGGATGTCGGTCGGCCGTGATATGTACTCACCTGGGGCGGTCACTGTGCGGCCGTGCGATTGATGCCGATGATGTTCGAGGGGGCCACACACATGCCGCTGTTCCGACGCCGCTCGGGCGGGGAGGGCGAGCCCGGCGCGCAGGACCGCGCCGGTCGGCGCGGGTTCGGGCTGGGCCGGCGGGCCGCCTCGGCGGCGTCCGGGCCGGCCGCCGGCCCGGGGTCGGCGCCGCGGCTCGACCCGGCGTTCGGCGACGAGTCCGTGCGGGTGCTGCTCGGGCAGGCCGCCGCCGGGGACTGGACGGCGCTGCGCCCCGCGCTGGCCGCCGCGACCGGTGCCGAGCTGACCTTCCTGGTCGGCGCGGTCTCCGACGTCGCCGGGGTCGAGCAGTGGACGGCCCGCGCGGTGGCGGACGCCCCCGGCGACGCGCTGCCGCTGCTGCTCTCCGGCGCCCGGCACGTCACCTGGGCCTGGGAGGCGCGCAGCGGCGCCCGGGCCAAGCACGTCGGCGAGGAGCAGTGGAAGCTGTTCCACCAGCGGCTGGACGTCGCCGAGGAGCAGCTGCTGGAGGTCGCCGAGCGGGAGCCCGGCTGGCTCGCCCCCTGGTTCTTCCTGCAGATCAGCGCGCGCGGCGCCTCGCTCGGCGAGGAGGTCGCCACCGCCCGCTTCGAGGCGGCGGTGCGCCGGGAGCCGGGGCACCCGGGCTCGCACCGCCAGCGCCTGCAGCAGCTGTCCGCCAAGTGGGGCGGCTCGCACGACGCCATGCACGGGTTCGCCCGCTCCTCGATGCTGGCCGCCCCCGAGGGCAGCCCGCTGGGCGAGCTGGTGGCGCTCGCCCACCTGGAGCGCTGGCTGGACCTGCCGGACGGCGAGGACCACGCCTACCTGTCCGGCCCCGCCGTGGTGGCCGAGTTGCAGGAGGCCGCGTTCCGCTCCGTCCTCCACCCGGACTTCGTCCCGGACCGCGGCTGGCAGTCGAGCTTCAACACCTTCGCGATGGCCTTCTCGCTCGCCGACCAGCGCAAGACGGCGCGGCTGCTGTTCGACGCGCTGGACGGCACGGTCACCGAGTCGCCCTGGCACTACCTGGCCGGCGACCCGGTCAAGGCCTTCCGCGCCCACCGGGACCGCTGCGCCGCGTACTGACCCGCGCCCCCCGTACGTCACCCCTTCCGCATTCCGCGACCGAAAGAGCCTCCGGTGTCCCCAACCGACAACCCGACGAGTGCGCACACCTTCCAGGTGGACCTGCGCGGCCTGGTGGACCTGCTCTCCCACCACCTCTACTCCAGCCCGCGGGTCTACCTGCGCGAGCTGCTGCAGAACGCGGTGGACGCGATCTCCGCCCGCCGCGCCCTCGACCCCGGGGCGCCGGCCGCCATCACCGTCCGGGCCGACGACGGGCTGTCCGTCACCGACACCGGCATCGGCCTGACCGAGCAGGACGTCCACACCTTCCTCGCCACCATCGGCCGCAGCTCCAAGCGCGACGCCGACGGCGGGCTGGACGGCGACGGCCTGGCCCGGGCCCGCGGCGACTTCATCGGCCAGTTCGGCATCGGCCTGCTGGCCTGCTTCGTGGTCGCCGACGAGATCACCGTGGTCACCCGGCACGCGGGCAGCCCGGACGCGCCGGTGATCGAGTGGCGCGGCCTGTCCGACGGCAGCTACACCATCCGCACCCTGCCCGCCTCGGCCAAGCCCGAGCCGGGCACCACCGTCACCCTCGCCCCGCGCGCCGACGCCGCCGAGTGGACCCGCCCCGCCCGGGTGCTCACCCTGGCCCGGGACTTCGGCAGCCTGCTGCGCCACGACGTCACCGTGATCGACGCCGACGGCACCGAGCACGCGGTCAACCGCACCCCGCCGTGGGCCGAGCGGCACGGCTCCCCGCTGGCCCGGCGCGACGCGCTCGCCGAGTACTGCCGGAGCACCTTCGACTTCGTCCCGCTCGACACCATCGAGCTGGACCTCCCGCTGGTCGGCCTGCGCGGCGTCGCGTACGTGCTGCCCGACGCCGCCCCGCCCTCGCGCCGCCACGGCCACCGGGTGCACCTCAAGGGCATGCTGCTCTCCGACCAGGCCGACGAACTGCTGCCGGACTGGGCGTTCTTCGTCCGCTGCGTGGTGGACACCGACGGGCTGCGCCCGACCGCCTCGCGCGAGGGCCTGTACGCCGACGAGACGCTGGCCGCCGTCCGCGACGCGCTCGGCGCCCGGATCCGCGACTGGCTCACCGGCCTGTCCGCGAGCGACCCGGCGCTGCTGCACCGCTTCCTCTCCGTGCACCACCTGGCCGTCAAGGAACTCGCCCGCTACGACGACGAGTTGCTGCGGATGATGCTGCCCTGGCTGCCGTTCGAGACCACCGACGGCAACGTCACCCTGGACGAGTTCGCGCGCAGCCACCCGGTGGTGCTGGTGACCCGTACGGTCGAGGAGTTCCGCCAGGTCGCCCCGGTCGCCGGCGCGGCCGGGCTCGGCGTAGTCAACGGCGGCTACACCTACGACCGGGACCTGGTCCACCGGCTGCCCGAGATACGCCCCGGCGTCTCCGTCTCCGACCTCGACCCGGGCACCGTCACCGCGCACCTGGACACCGTCGACCCGGCCGCCGAACTGGCCGCCGCCACCTTCCTGGCGATCGCCCGCGAGGTGGTCGGCCGGTTCGACTGCGACGTCGCCCTGCGCAGCTTCCACCCGACCAACGCGCCCGCCCTGCTGCTCGACAACCGGGAGGCCCGGCACGAGCGCACCCGCGCCCAACTCGCCGACGAGGCCGACGGGTTGTGGGCGGACATCCTGGGCTCGCTGCGCGCCGAGGCGCCCCGCGCCCAGCTGGTGCTGAACCACCTCAACCCGCTGGTGCGCCGCGCCGCCGGCGTCACCGACCACGACCTGGCCGTCACCGCCGTGGAGGCGCTGTACGGGCAGGCCGTGCTGATGACCCGCCGCCCGCTCAAGGCCAGCGAGTCGGCGCTGCTGAACCGTTCGTTCATCAGCCTGCTCGACCACGCGATGCTCGGCCACGAGGCGGCCGGCCCGGACCACGACGGCCCGAAGGGGGCGTGATGCTGGACACCCCCGGCGCGGTGATGGCCGCGCTGCGCGAGAACGACGCCCGCCCGTATGGCCGCACCCGCACCGTCACGGCCGAGGAACTCGTCGACGCCGCCGAACAGTTCGAGGACACCGAGGTCCGCTCGATGGCCCTGCTCGAACTCATGGAGGCCTACGAGTACGACGGCGAGAGCAACAAGAGCCCGGTCGTCTTCGCCCGCATCCTCAAGCTGTGGGACCAGGACCCGGACGGCTTCGGCGACTGGGCCGCGCAGCAGGTGTTCTGGCGTTTCAAGTGGGTGGCCGGCTCGCTGCGGGACAACCCGGACGTCCCGCTGCCCGCCGTCGAGCGCTGGCTCACCGAACTGCGCGACCGCTACCGGGCGGCCGGCCACGGCCTCCAGCCGTACTACGCCCAGCGCTACCACCTGGCCCGGCACACCGGCGTCGGGGTCCAGGACGCCTACGAGCTGTGGACGGCCCGCCCGCGCACCGAGCTGAGCAACTGCCACGCCTGCGAGACCCGCGCCCGCGCCCGGCACTTCCTCGACCTCGGCGAGGACGCCCGCGCCCTGGAGACCCTCGTCCCGGTGCTGAGCGGCCGCAGCAGCTGCGCCGAGGAGCCCTGCCTCAGCCAGTCCGTCGCGCTGCTGCCGCTGCTGCGCCTGGGCCGCCTCGACGAGGCCCGCTCCACCCACCTCACCGGCTACCGTGCGGCCCGCGGCAAGGCCTCCATGCTGGCGGCGGTGGCCCGGCACATCGAGTTCTGCGCGCTCTCCGGCAACGAGCCGCGCGGGCTGGAGCTGCTCGCCGAGAACCGCGACCTGTTCGCGGTCACCGGTGAGCCCGGCGCCCGGCTGGACTTCCTGACCGGCGTCGAGGTGCTGATCGCCGCCCTGGCCGCGGCCGGCCACGGCGAGCTCGCGGTCAGCGGCCCGGCCGGCCGCGGCTGGACGGTCGACACCCTGCTCGCCCACCTGCGCACCGAGGCCGACGCCCTCGCCGCCCGCTTCGACGCCCGCAACGGCACCGACACGGTCGGCGCCGCCCGGCGGGCCCGGCTGGCCGTCCGGCCGCTGCTGGCCGAGCCGCTGGCACTGGGCGTACGGGCGGTCGCCGCATCGGAGTTGGCGGGCGCGGCCCCGGCCGTGGCCCCCGCGCCGCGGCGCACCGTCGAGGCCGTACCGGAGGACTTCGCCGCCCTGGTGCTGCGCGCCCGCGAGCTGGAGCTGCTCGGCCACCCGGACGGCGACCGGCTGTGGAAGCGGGTCGCCGAGCGGGCCGCCGCCGCGGACTTCACCCACCCGGAGCACGCCGAACTCGGCGGCCCGGAGCGGCTGCGCGCCGAACTCGCCGAGCAGCGCGCCCACGAGGCGCTGCAACGGGACGACCACGCCGAGGGCGCGGCCGGCCTGCTGGCGGCCGCCGAACTGTTCGAGCGGGCCGGGCTGCCCGGCCCGGCCCTGATGGTCCGCACCCGGACGCTGATCGTCGAACTCGGCGAGGTCGAGGGCGCGGTGGCCGACTGGCCGGCGCTGGACGCCGCGTCGGCCCGGGCCGAGGAACTGCACGCCACGGGCGACATGACGGACGACGACTACCTGATCGTCCTGCAGTCGCTCGCCTACGCCGCCCACCACGACCTGGTCGAGGCGCTGCCCGAGCCGTCCGCCGGGACGACCGCGCGCTTCGAGGCGGCCGTCGGCGGCTACCGGCGCGCGGCCGTCGAGCTGGGCTCGGCCCGCCGGGCCGCGACCTCCCGGCAGTACCTCGCCGACGCCGCCGCCCGGCAGGGCCGGTCGGCCGAGGCGGCGGCCGAACTGCGCGAGGTGCTGGCCCAGTTGGAGGCGGCCGAACTGCCCTGGCACACCCCGCGGGTGCTCGGCCTGCTCGGCCAGGTGCTGCTCCAGGGCGGCGAGCCCGGCGAGGCGGTCGAGGTGTTCCACCGGGCGCTGGCCGAGGCCGTGCGCTGGGGCGACGACGCCTACCCGTACGCGCCGACGTACATGCTGCTCGGCCACGCGGCCATGCAGGTCGAGGACTTCGGCGGGGCGGTCCGGGCGCTGTCCGAGGCCGCCGCGCGCTTCGACCGGCTGGGCGCCGGGGCGGTCGAGGACGCCGCCCGGGTACGGCTGCAGCTCGCCGACGTGCTGCGCGGCACCGGCCGGGACGCCGACGCGGTGGCCGTGCTGGAGTCCGTCCTGGACGCCTCGGCCTCGACCGCCGGCCTGGACGCCCGGATGGTCGCCCAGGCCCGGCTGGACCTCGCCCGGGGCCTGGTCGAGCTGGAGGAGTACCGGGACGCCGCCGAGGAGTACCTGCGGCTGGCCGAGCTGGTCGCCGACTGGGAGGACCAGGAGACCCACACCATGGTCGCCTGCGAGGCGGCGCTGACGCTGGCCCGGGCGGGCAGCTGGGACGCCGCCGAGGCCGCCCTCGGGCGGGCCCGGGAGGCGCACGAGGAGGCTCCGCAGGTCGACCAACTGGCATCGACCCTGCGGGAGTTGGCCCAGCTCACGGTGTGCGAGCGGGGCGGCCCGGAGTGGCTGGACGCCGCGCTCGCCCTGCTGGCCGAGGCCGACGCGCTGGGCGAGGCCGCCGAGCGGGGCGGGCAGCAGTACACCGCCTGGTACCTGCGCGGCGGTTCGCACTACGCCCGGGCGCGCTGCCTGGCCGTCGCCGACCGCTTCGAGGAGGCGCTCGCCGAGGCCGAGCGGGCCGTCGAGGTCTACGGCGAGCAGGGCGAACCGGCCGGGGCGCCGCAGCCGGAGTCGCTGCGGGCCGAGTCGGTCCGGCTGGCCGCGCTGATCGAGGGCGGCGACCTCGACCGCCCGAAGGCCGCGGTGCAGCGGCTGACCGCGGCGATCGCCCGCGCCGAGGCGGCCGGCCTGACCGAGGCGCCGCGGGTGCTCGCCGAGCTGCGGGGGCGGATCGCGGGCGACTGAGCCGGGGCGTCACCGGTACCGGAAGAGGGGCGGGCGTCCTGGACGCCCGCCCCTCACCGCTGTTCCGGCGGGGTCAGCAGGGGCCGTCGTCGCCCCAGACGCCCCACTGGCCGCTGGCGCTCGGTACCTCGTTCAGCGTCCACCACTTGGCGTGGTAGTTGTGGCCGTTGTACGAGACCTTGGCGCCCGCGGTGTACGTGGTGCTCGCGCTCCACGCCGGGGCGGTGCAGGTGCCCGGGTTGCCGGTGGGGCTGCCGGTCGGCGTGCCCGGGCCGGTGGGCGGGGTGGTCGGGGGCGTGGTCGGCGGGGTGGTGGGCGGGGTCGCCCCGGCGAACTTCACGGTGTACTTGGTGAAGTCCCAGTCGCTCTGCGCCACGCTGGAGCAGGAGCCGGACAGGCCCGGGTCCACCGGCCCGGTGCACTGGCGGTCCCGGTTCACCGACCAGAAGGTGTAGCGGGCCAGGCCGTGCGCGGTGGCGAAGTCCAGCACGCTCTGGAAGTCGGCCTGGCGGAAGTACTCGGCGGCGTCGGTGCGGCCGTTCATCATCGACACGCCCTCGTGGGCGTACGCGGTGGCCTCGCTCCAGCCGAAGGTGGTCTGCAGGATCTGGTTGAACTTCACCAGCGCGTCGGTCTGCGCCGCGGCGCCGTTGAAGCCGCCGTCGAACGGCATGATCGAGTAGTTGTTCGGCGTGAAGCCCTGCGACTTGGCCTCGTTGAGCATCTGGGTGCCGAACCAGCCGGTGCCGGCGTTGGTCCCGGCCGTGGTGATCGAGACGTACAGGCCGGGGTTGTTCTGCTGGAGGATCCGGGCCGCGCCGATCTCGTTGTGGATGGCGGCGGTGTTCTCGTACTCCGGCTCCTCCAGGTCGAAGTCGATCGCCTTGAGGCCGTACTTGGTGATGACCTGCTGGTACCCGGCGGCGGTCGCCTCCGGGGTGCCGCAGACCTGGCCGAGCTTGGTGCCGCCGTACCCGCCGACCGACACCGAGACGTCCCCGCCCTTGCCGCGGATGGTCTGGATGACGGCGGGCATGGCGGTGTCGGAGTCGATCGAGGAGGTGCCGCCCCAGGCGGGCGAACAGTTGTTGCCCTGGGCGAGGACGAAGGCCAGCTGGAAGGCCTTCTGGCCGGTGGCGTCCATCACGGCGGCGGCGTCCGGCGGGCTGTTGTCCTCGGGCATCAGGTACGGCGCCGAGGCGTACCAGTTGCTGCCCAGGCCGGCGGCGGTGGTGCCGGTGGTGGAGGCGGAGGCCGGGCCGGTGCCGGCCAGGGCGGCGAAGCCGCCGGCGACCAGGCCGAGCACGCCGGCCACGGCGAGGGCGGCCCGGGATCTGCGGGTGGTCGGTGCGGTGCGTGGCTGTGGGGGAAGTACGCGGTGCATCGGGGGGCCTTTCCGGGAGGCATGCGTGGGGGAGGGCCCGTGCGCGCCGGAGGTGGGGGTGGCGCGGGCAGGCCGAACTGTCCCGGGGCGTGGGGTGGTTGCCCAGAGCTCCCACTGGTATAGACCTTTCCCGGAGGGTCGGTCAAGGGTCCGGTCGAGGGCCCGGCCGGGCGGGGGCGGGCGCGGGTGTGGCGGAGGCGCGACGCAGGCGTGACGGCGGCGGAGCGGGGCCGCGGAAAGGGAATCGGCTCGTCCGGATCAAAGCTCGATGATCCTCGAATTTGGTCTAGACAGGTTCTCGAACGGTCGGTTAGCTTTCGGACCACGAGATCTCGTGGGTAACCGCACAGCCTCTCCAGTCCACCTTCCCGAGCGGAGGAAAAAATGGTTCAGGCGATTCTCAACCTGGTCGACCGGGCGGTTTCCGGCGGACGCAAGGCGCAGGCCGCCGACGCGTATTGCCAGTGCCCGGCCGGCACCACCACCAACTGCGTCGGCGAGACGCTCTACGTCCGGGAGTGCTGCTCCTGGAACTGTGCCGTCGCCCCCAGCTGCATCACCTACGCGATCGTGGGCGGCTGCTGACCCGACCGGCTCGGCCGACTGATCCGGCCGGCTGACACACGGCCGCCGGTGTCCCCGCCCTGCGTCGGCGGGGGCACCGGCGGAGGGGGAGTCATGACCGCATACCTCTTGCTCGGCTGCCGCGCCGTCATCGCGGTGGTGTTCGCCCGATCCGCCTGGGCCAAGCTCCGCGCCCGCCGCGACTTCCGGTCCGCGCTGCGCGCGATGGCCGTCCTGCCACCCCGGCTGACCGGCGCCGCGGCGATCGGCGTACCGCTCGCCGAAGCCCTCCTCGCCCTGCTGGTCTGGGTGCCCGCACCCGTCACCAGCTGGGCCTTCGCCGCGACCGGCGGACTGATCGCGCTCTTCGCCGCCGTGCTGGTCCGGCTGCTGCGGCGGGGCGCCGACGTCTCCTGCCCCTGCTTCGGGGCCTCCGGCGTACCCGTCACCCGGGCGCACGTGGCGCGCAACCTGGTGCTGCTCGCCGTCGCCGCGGCGGGCCTCGTCGCGGGCGCCGCACCCGACCCCGGCAGCGGTCCGGGCACGGCCGGGGCGGCGGTGGTGCTGCTGGCCGCCGGCTTCCTGAGTGCCCTGATCATCGCCACGGACACCCTGATCGAGCTCTTCTCGACGGCCCGCTGAGCCGCCGCACCGAGTCACCACCTCCCCGCATCCCCGCAATCCGGAACGAGGCGCGAAACCGTCATGTCCACGCTTTTCATCGTCCTCATCGGCGGCATTTCCCTGGTCAATCTGATGCTGACCCTGGCGCTCGCCCGGAAAATCAACAACAACGGTTCGTCGACCTCCTTCGGAAATGTCCGGGTCGGTGTTTCCATGCCCGAGAACCGACTTCCCGACGGCACCCCGGTACCGGAATTCCGGGCGGTTTCGGAAACGGACGGAGAAGTCACCCGGGCGGACCTCGCCGGGGCGCCGGCGGTGGTCGGCTTCTTCTCCGGCAGCTGCGGACCCTGTCTGGAGCAGGCCCCCGACTTCGTCAAGGCGGTCACCGGCTTCCCCGGCGGCCGCGGGCGGGTCCTGGCCGTGGTCAAGGGCAGCGGCCCGGTGGTCGCCGAACTGCGCACCCTGCTGGAGCCGGTGGCCCGGGTGGTGGTGGAGCCCGCCGGAGCCCAGCCCGGCTCCACCGCCGAGGCGTTCGGAATCGTCCGCTGGCCCAGCTACGTCGACGTCTCCGCCGACGGCCGGATCACCAACCACCTCGCCCCGGGCGAGCTCGTCCTCCCGACCGCCGCGCGATGAGCACCCCCTGGTCCGCCGACCCCGGGGCCGAGCCGCCCGGGGCCGGCCGGGCCCTGCGCTCGGCCCTGGCCGCCTGCGCGCTGGCCTGGCGCTCCGGCCGGGCGGCCCTGCTGCTCTCGCTGCTCTGCGGGGTGACGGCCGGTCTGCTGCCCGCCGTCGCCGCCCTGCTGGTGAGCCGGCTGTTCGACCAGCTCGGCGGCGCCGCCCCCGGCTCGCCGCCCGGCCCGGCCGCCGGCTCGCTGACCGGCACCTGCCTGCTGCTGATCGCGGCCGGTCTCGGCCTGGCGCTCGCCCCCGCGCTCAGCGAGTACACCCGCGCCCGCTCCGGGCGGGCGATCCGGCTGCGGGTGCAGGAGGAGCTGTTCCAGGCCGTCAACCGGCTGCCCGGGCTGCGTCCCTTCGAGGACCCGCGGTTCCAGGACCGCCTGCGGCTCGCCCAGCAGGCCGGCGGCGCCGCCCCGGACATCCTGGTCGGCGCGGCCTTCGGCAGCCTCCAGGCGCTGATCACCGTGCTCGGCTTCCTCGGCACCGTCTTCGTCGTCGGCCCGCTGCTCGGCCTGCTCACCCTGCTGCTCACCCTGCCCCTGGTGCGCAGCCAGCTGGCGGCCGGGCGCCGCCGGGCCGCCGTCCTCGGCGAGACCATGGCCCGCAGCCGCCGCCAGTCCTTCTACGGCAGCCTGATCGCCGACGTCGACGCGGTGAAGGAGATCCGGCTCTTCGGCCTCCAGGACTTCCTGCGCGGGCGCGCCCGGCGCGAACTGCTGGCCGTCAACGGCGCGGAGGAGCGGACCGACCGGCAGAACCTCGCCCGCCGGCTGCCCGCCTCGCTGCTCGGCGTCGGCGTCTACGCGCTCGGCCTGCTGTGGGCGGTGCGCGCCGCCCGGCACGGCGAACTCTCCCTCGGCCAGGTCTCGATGTGCCTGGCCGCGGTGGCCGGCATCCAGACCGGCGTCGGCCAGCTCGCCGCCGGCGGCGCCTCCGCCTACCAGGCCGCCCTCACCTTCGACCACTACCGGGCGCTCGGCCAGGCCCCGCCCGACCTCACCCCGGCCGCCGACCCGCGCACGCCCGGTGCGCTCACCGGCACCGTCGAGTTCCAGGACGTCTGGTTCCGCTACCACCAGGACGCGCCGTGGATCCTGCGGGGCGTGGACCTGACCCTGCGGGCCGGCGCCGTCACCGCCCTGGTCGGCCTCAACGGCGCGGGCAAGAGCACCCTGGTCAAGCTGCTGTGCCGGCTCTACGACCCGGACCGCGGCCGGATCCTCTGGGACGGCGTCGACATCCGCGCCTTCCGGCCCGAGGAGTACCGGCAGCGGATCGGCGTCGTCTTCCAGGACTACTGCCGCTACGACCTGACGGCGGGCGAGAACATCGGCCTCGGCCGGCTCGCCCACCTCGACGACCCGGACCGGATCACCGCCGCCGCCCGCGCGGCCGGCATCCACGAGCGGGTGCAGCGCCTCGACGGCGGCTACGGCGCCCTGCTCAGCCGGATCTTCCTGCCGGAGGGGACGGACGCCGGCTGGGGCCGCTCCCTCTCCGGCGGGGAGTGGCAACGGCTCGCCGTGGCGCGGGCGTTCATGCGACGCGACGCCGACCTGATGATCCTGGACGAACCCAGCGCCGGGCTCGACGCCGCCGCCGAACAGGAACTCCACGACAATCTGCGGGAGTTGCGCCGGGACACCGGCAGCCTGGTGATCTCGCACCGGCTGAGCACGGTGCGCGAGGCCGACCTGATCGTGGTGCTCGGCGCGGGGCGGGTGGTCGAGGAGGGGACGCACCGGGCGCTGATGGCGCGCGGCGGCCCGTACGCGGAACTGTTCACGCTGCAGGCGTCCGGCTACCAGGACGCCGCCGTACCGGCCCCGTCGGCCGGCTGACCGGAGGAGGCGGAGCGATGCGGCTGTTCCTGGTGCTCGCCCTCGCGGGGCTCGCCGCCGCGGCGGCCGGACTGGTGCTGCTGCGCACCGCGCTGTCCGTGGTCGTGGTGGCGGGGCCGAGCATGAGCCCGGCGCTGCGGCCCGGGCAGCGGGTCCTGGTCCTGCGGCGCGGCCTGGCCCGGCTGCGGGCGGGGCGGATCGTGGTGGTCGCCCCGGCCGGGCTCGCCGCCAGGGGTGGCGGGGCGGTGGGCGGCGGGCTGGCGGGTGACGGCCCGGTGGGCGGTGGTCCGGCGGGTGACGGCCCAGCGGCCGCCCGGCCCGTCCGGCTGCTGGTGAAGCGGCTGGCCGCGCTGCCCGGGGAGCCGGTGCCGCCGCCGGTCCGCCCGGTGCTCCCGGCCGGCACCGTGCCGGGCGGGCACGTGGTGCTGCTGGGCGACAACCCGGATTTCAGCACCGACTCCCGGCTGTGGGGCGCGGTGCCCGCGGACCGCGTGGTCGGGGTGGTCCTCGACCGGGTACGGCTGCGGGGCTGAGCGTCGGCCCGGACAGGTTCGCTCAGGCCGGGTTCGCTCGGGCCGGGTTCGCTCAGGCCGGTGCGGCCACCGTCGGGAGCAGGCCCGCCCGCACCCCGGCGAGCAGCCCGCCGACCGCCGGGGACCAGGGGCGCCCGGTCGGCCCGGTGAGGGTGAGGGTGCGGTGCACGGCGGGCCGGATCGGCACCAGGACGCACTCCGGCGGCAGCATGGTCACGGCCAGCGCGGGCATCACCGAGACGCCGACGCCCGCGTGGACCATGCCGATCAGGGTGTTGAGGTCGCGGATCCGGTGCCGGGGCGTGAAGCGGGTGCCGGCCCGCCGGTAGGCCTCCCGGATGTGGCGCTCGCAGCCGCCCTCCGAGAGCAGGAAGTCGTCGTCCTCCAGCTCGCCGACGTGGACGGTCGGCCGGCCGGCCAGCGGGTGGTCCCGGCGCAGCAGCGCGTGCATCGAGTCGGCGCCGAGCGCGACCGCGTCGGGCGGCAGCGGCCCGGCGTCGACCAGGACGGCGGCGTCCACCGTGCCCGCCTCCAGCCACGTGGTCAGTTCGACGTCCTCGCCCTCGAAGACCCGCACGGTGACCTGGGGGTGCGCCGCCTTCCAGTCCCGCAGCAGCCCGGGCAGCAGGGCCTGGCAGACCGTGGTCGGCGCGGCCAGCCGCACGGTGCCGGTGAGGCCGCCGCAGTGCCGGGTCGCGATGGTGCGGACGGCCGCCGCGGAGGCGACGGCGGTGCGGGCGTGCGGCAGCACCTGCTCGCCGAGCGGGGTGGGGCGGCAGGGGGCGCCGCGCCGCAGCACGGGGGCGCCGAGCGCGCGTTCCAGGGCGGCGACGGCGTGCGAGACGGCGGACTGGCTGATGCCCAGTTCGTCGGCGGCCGCGCCGAAGCCGCCGGTGTCGGCGACCGCGACCAGCGCCCTGAGCTGGGCCAGGTTGACCTCCGGTGCCATGAGACTTCCTTATCCCCCAAGCATCGTCACTTGTTGGACTCATGTTCCGTCGGTGGGCCACCCTCTGTCCAGAACGCGGGAACGGGCCGCGCGGCGGACACGGGAACGGACGGGGAGGTGGTCGGGGTGCGGCGCTGGTGGCCGGGCTTCGTGGCACTGTCGGCGATCTGGGGCGCCAGCTTCGCCCTGATCAAGGTGGCGGTCGACGCGGGGGTGCCGCCGGTGTGGGTGGCGCTGTGGCGCAGCCTGCTGGGCGCCGCCACGCTCTGGGCGGTCCTGCTGCTGCGCGGCGAGCGGGCCCCGCGCGACCGGGCCCTGTGGGGCCACTCGGCGGTCGTCGCGGTGCTGCTCAACACGGTGCCGTTCACCCTGTTCTCGTTCGGCGAGACCAGGGTGAGCTCGGTGCTCGCCGGAGTGCTGAACGCGACCACCCCGCTGTTCACCCTGCTGTTCACGGTGCTCACCGTCCCCGAGGAGCGCCACCCGGGAGCCCGCCGGCTGGCCGGCCTCGGGCTCGGCTTCGTCGGCGTGCTCACCGTGCTCGGGGTGTGGCGCGGCCTCGGCCCGGGGGCGGGCGCCGGCGCCCTCGCCTGCCTGGCCGCCGCGTGCTGCTACGGCGCGGGCTTCGCCTACCTGCGCCGCTTCCTGTCCGGCCGCCCGGAGTCGGTCACCACCCTCTCCGCCGTCCAGATCACCTGCGCCACCGCCGAACTGGCCATGGTCGCCCCGCTCGCCGCCGGCGCCCCGCACTGGCCGGGCGGGTCGGCGGCCACCGCCCTGCTGGTGCTCGGCGCGCTCGGCACCGGGCTCGCGTACCTGCTCAACCTCGGCCTGGTCCGCACCGCCGGGACGGCCGTGGCCTCCGCCGTCACCTACGTCATGCCGCTCTGGTCCACCGCGCTGGGCGCCGCCCTGCTCGCGGAGCCGGTCGGCTGGAACGCCCTGGCGGGCGGCGTCCTGGTGATCGCCGCCGTCGCCCTCACCCGCCCGCCCAGGACCCCGGCGGCCGCGCCCGCCCCGTCGGGCACCCCCGCCCCGTCGGGCCGGGCCGTCCGGACCACCAGCGCGGCGCCGGGCGGGGCGACCCGCCGCCCGGCCGGGTGACTCCGGCCGCTCCACCCCCTGCGCCCTGGGTCTCGGCCCCGCCGCGCGGTCGGGCTGACGTTCGGTGGCCGGTGGATTACGGGTCGTGCCCGGAGGGCCGCTAGGGTGGCCCCCGTGGTGAGGTCGTGGGATGCGGCGGTCGAGCGGGCGCAGGACCGGTTGGCGGCGGGGGTGCGGTTGCGGGCCATCGCCGACGGGGAGGAACGGCGGTTCGCCCGCTGGGACTTGGCGTCCCTGCTGGAGGGCGGTCCGGGCGAGCTGGTGGACCCGGACGGGCTGGACCTGCCCGCCGAACGGACCTGGCGGGAGCGGCTCGGGGAGAGCGGCCGGGACTGGCCGGGCGGTGAGCTGTACCGGCGCCGGTACTGGATCCTGGACGCGCGGGGCGAGGTCGCCGGGACGGTCGCGGTGGACAACTGGACCAAGGGCCCGAGCCAGCTCGCGGTGTCCTCCCTCTACCTGCGGCCGCAGGCGCGCGGGCAGGGGCTGGCCGCCGCCGCGCTGGACGAGGTGTACGCGGCGGCCACCGCCGAGGGCCTGCCGGGCTTCCGGCTGGAGGCGCACTGGGGCTGGCAGTCGGCGGTCCGCTACTACCTGCGCCGCGGGCTGTGGGTGGTGGGCTGGAAGCGCTCGCTGTCGTTCGCCCGGATGCCCCAACTCCCCTCGCACCGGGTGCGGGAGGAGGACGGACGGCTGCTCCTGCTGGTCGCGGACCGGCAGCGCGGCTGGGTGCCGATACTGGCCGCAGGGCAGGAGGGCCGCTGGCTGCGGCTGGACGAGACGGCGCACTACCGGGGCTGTGACGGCTGGGTGCACGAGTACGCCCGGTCGACGCTGGCGCTGTACCTGGCGCTGGCGGGCCGGCCGCTGGTGCGCGGACCGCAGTGGTGGGCGGAGGCCTGGCGCTGGGCGGAGGCGGGCGAGCCGGAGGGCCTGGCGGCCAGGATCGAGGAGTTCGAGCGGACCGAGCGGGCGGCGGGCCGTGCCGTGGCCGGGCCGTACCGCCCGGTGGTGCTGCCGGAGGCGCCACCGCTGGTGTCGCCGCGGCTGGCAGACTCGGGGGATGGCTGAGATCGAGATCGACGGCGCGCCCGCGGACCCGGCGCGGCTCGCCGCGCTGGGACTGCTCAACTACGGGCACTTCACCACCCTGCGGGTCGAGGCGGGCGCCGTCCGCGGTCTGGAGCTGCACCTGGACCGGCTGGTCCGGGACTGCCGGGTGCTGTTCGCCGCCGAGCTGGACCGGGCGGTGGTCCGGGAGCGGATCCGTGCGGCGCTGCCGTCCGACGGCGGGCCGGGGATCGTCCGGGTGACCTGCTACGACCCGGCGCTCGGCCTGGAGCGCCCCGCCGCCCCGGCCGCCCCCGTCCTGCTGGTGACCGCCCGCCCGGTCGGCGCCGCGCAACCGGCCCCGCTACGGGTGCGCACGGTGGCCCACCGGCGGGAGCTGCCGGCGGTGAAGCACGTCGGCCTGTTCGGCCTGGTGCACCACCGCCGCGCGGCCCAACTCGCGGGATACGACGACGTGTTGCTGACCGACGGGGACGGCCTGGTGACCGAGGGGGCGACCTGGAACGTCGCCTTCCTGGCGGGGGAGCGGCTGGTGCTGCCCGCCGGCCCCGCGCTGCCCGGCGTCACCGAGGCGCTGCTGAGCGGTGCGTACGACGGTCCGCGGTCCCGCGAGCCGGTCCGCGTCGACGAGCTGGCGCGCTTCGACGCGGCCTTCGCGCTGAACGCGGGCGTCGGCCTGCGGCCGCTCGCTGCCGTCGACGGCACCGCCTTCGACCCGGACCACCCGCTGCTCGCCGACCTGCGCGCCGCCTACCTCGGGATCGCCGCCGACCCGGTGTAGGCGTTGGGCGGGTGCAGGCGCCGGGTGGGCGCGGACGGCGGTTCGACGTGGGCGGCGGGCCGGGGCGGACCGGGGGGCCGGGGCGGGCCGTACGAGCGGATCGCCCGAACGGGTGACAAACCTCGGGTGAACCGGTGCAAAGGCGCGGCCGACCTGCCCAAAACCCTTGGGTGCGGCCGTTTGTGAGGTGAGATCAGCTACGCTCTCGCCCGCCCCGCCCGAGCCGTCGAAGCAGAGAGTAGCCACCCCATGAGCAGTCCTCCTGCCGCCCCCGCGCCCCGTTGGCCGCTGGTCCTCCTGCGCGCCACCGCCACCACGCTGGCGCTGCTGGCCCTGCTCCAGGCCATGCTCGCCGGCAGCTTCCTCAACGGCACCTACGACTCCCTCAAGGACCACGAGGACAACGCCATGCTGCTGGCCACCGTGGTGGTGCTCCAGCTGGTGGCGGCCGCGCTGGTGCTCCGGCCCGGCGGCGGGCCGCGCTGGCCGCTGTGGACCACCGCCCTGCTCGCCGTCGCCGTGACCGGCCAGATCGGCGCGGGCTACGCCCGGTCGATCGGGCTGCACGTCACCCTCGGCGTGCTGCTGGTCAGCGGCATCCTGTTCGGCCTGGTCGGCGCCTGGCGGCTGCCGCTGCCAGCCCGGGCGGCCCTGCCCGAGCCGGGCCCGGACGGCGGCGGACGGCTGCCGCGCCCCGGCGGGCCGGTGGCGGTGGAGCGGTGAACCGCCGCCGGTTCCTCGGCCTCGGCGCCTCCGTGCTCGGTGCGGGCGCGGTGGCCGCCGTCGCCGTGCCGTCGGCGGCGTACCTGTTCGCGGAGGGCCGCCCCGGGCGGCTGCTCGGCAGCGACCTGGCCCTGCCCGCGGCCTTCCAGGTCCCGCTGCCGGTGCCGGCCGTGCTCCAGCCGGTGCGCAGCGACGACGGCGGCGACCACTACGAGATCACCCAGCAGGTCGCGAAGCTGGAGATCCTGCCCGGGGTGCGGACCGAGGCCTGGACCTACGGCGGGACCTTCCCCGGTCCGACGGTGGTCACCCGCTCCGGCCGGGCCGCGGTGGTCAAGCACCGCAACCAGCTGCCGGTGCCCTCGGTGGTCCACCTGCACGGCGGGCACACCCCGGCGGACAGCGACGGCTACCCGGTCGACCTGCTGCTGCCGGTCGGCTCCCCCGACCCCGCCGCCTCCGCGATGGACGGCATGGCGGGGATGGCGGGGATGGCGGGCATGGCGGGAACGCCGGGGATGGCGGGGATGCGGCACATGAGCGGCCACACCCTGGTCGGCGAGCGCACCCACACCTACCCGGGCAAGCAGCGCGCCGCCACCCTCTGGTACCACGACCACCGGATGGGCTTCACCGGCCCCGGCGTCTGGCGCGGCCTGGCCGGGTTCCACCTCGTCCAGGACGACGAGGAGGCCGCCCTGCCGCTGCCCCGCGGCGAACGCGACCTCCCGCTGATGCTCGCCGACCGCTCCTTCGCCGCCGACGGCTCCTTCAAGTACCCGGCCGCGGACGCCTCGTCGACCAAGCCGGGCGTCACCAACGACTTCATGAACGGCGTCCTCGGCGACGTCATCCTGGTCAACGGCGCCCCGTGGCCGCGCCTGGACGTCGACCGCGCGCACTACCGGCTGCGCCTGCTCAACGCCTCCAACTGCCGGCTCTACCGGCTCGAACTGGACCCGCAGCCCGCCGGCGGCGACGCGCTGGTCCAGATCGGCTCCGACGGCGGACTGCTCCCCGCCCCGGTCACCCACGACGGGATTGAGATCGCCCCCGCCGAGCGCTTCGACGTGGTCGTCGACTTCTCCCGCTACCAGCCGGGCACCCAGGTCCGCCTGGTCAACCGCTTCGGCAGCGGGCGGACCACCGAGGTGATGCGCTTCGACGTCTCCTCCCGGGCGGTGGACGACGGCGCCACGGTGCCCGACAAGCTGTCCACCGTCGAGCAGTTGGACCCGGCCGCGGTCGTCGCCACCCGCGACTTCGCCTTCCGGCGCAGCGGCGGCGACGGCTGGACGATCAACGGCGACCCGTACGAGCCCGGGCGCAGCCTCGCCGCCCCCGCCCTCGGCCGGGTCGAGCGCTGGCGCTTCTCCACCGACGTGCACCACCCCGTGCACGTCCACCTCGACCCCTTCCAGGTGGTCGCGCGCAACGGCAAGGGCCCGGGCCCGTGGGACGCGGGCTGGAAGGACACCGTGGACCTGCGGCCGGCCGAGACGGTGGAGGTGCTGGTGCGGTTCGGCGACTACGCGGGGACGTACATGCTGCACTGCCACAACCTGGAGCACGAGGACATGGCGATGATGGCGGACTTCACGGTGGGCTGAGCCCTCCCCGTCCCGCCCCGCCCCGCCCCGCTGGGGTGTCCCTGTTCCCCCCGGTTCGTTCCGGCTCCTCCGTTCGGCCCAGTGCCGGAGGGCGCGCGCCGCGCCCTCCGGCACGCTGGTCCCAGCGCCGCGCCGACGGGTGCGGCCGCCGGGTGACGGACGGAGCCGCCGCATGACCACCCCCGCCGAACGCCGCCGTACCGGCCGGGCCGCCCGTGAACGGGTCTCCCGCTCCGAGCACGGCCGGTGGATCCCGGCCGCGGACCGGCCCGATCCGCTCGGCCTGCTGGAGGCCCAGGGCGCGGACCGGGTCGCCCGGCTGCTGCCGATCCGCTACGGGCGGATGGCCGACAGCCCGTTCGGCTACCTGCGCGGCGCCGCCGCCGTGATGGCCGCCGACCTCGGGGCCGTCCCCGACACCGGGCTGACCGTCCAACTCTGCGGTGACGCGCACCTGTTGAACTTCGGGGTGTACGCCTCGCCGGAACGCGCGCTGCTCTTCGACGTCAACGACTTCGACGAGACCCACCCCGGGCCCTTCGAGTGGGACGTCAAACGCCTCGCCGCCAGCATCGCGGTCGCCGCCCGGGACCGCGGCCAGGACGACGACCGCGCCCGGCGCGCCGCCCGCACCGCCGTCCTGGGCTATGCCGCGGCGATGCGCCGGCTGGCCGGCCTCGGCGAACTCGACGTCTGGTACAGCCGGATCGACACCGCCGACCTGCTGGCGCTGGTCCGCAGGACCAAGCGGCGCAAGGCCGTCGAGGCCGGCCTCGACCGCGCCCGGCGCCGCACCAGCCTCCAGGCCTTCGGCAAGCTCACCGAGGAGCGCGACGGCCGGCGCCGGATCGTCAGTGCGCCGCCGCTGGTCGAGGAGCTGGAGCGGAGCGAACTGCGCGGCGTCGGCAAGGTGTTCAGCGACTACCGGGCCACCCTCGCGGAGGACCGGAGGGTCCTGCTCGACCGGTACCGCTTCGTCGACGCGGCGATGAAGGTGGTCGGCGTCGGCAGCGTCGGCACCCGCTGCTACATCGTCCTGCTGGAGGGCCGGGACACCCGCGACCCGCTGTTCCTACAGCTCAAGGAGGCCGGCCGGTCGGTGCTGGAGGACCACCTGCCGCCCACCCGGCTGGAGGCCGAGGTCGCCGCCCACCACGGCGGGCGCCGGGTGGTCACCGGGCAGCACCTGATGCAGGCCGCCAGCGACATCTTCCTCGGCTGGACCACCGGCCCCGCCGGGCGGCACTTCTACGGCCGCCAACTGCGCGACATGAAGGGCTCGGTGGAGGTCGACACGATGACCGCGTCCGGCCTGCGCGCCTACGCCGACCTGTGCGGGCGCGCCCTCGCCCGGGCCCACGCCCGCACCGGCGAACGCCTCGCCGTCGCCGGCTACCTGGGCGGCGCCGACACCTTCGCCGACGCCGTCGCCGACTTCGCCCTGCACTACGCGGACCGGACGGCGGCCGACCACCGGGAACTGGTCGAGGCGATCGCCTCGGGCCGGATCAGGGCCACGCGGGGGGTGTGAGGGCGAAGAGGCCGCCCGGCCCGACATCGGCCACCTCCGGGGCGGGATCGTGTTCCGGGTCCGCGACCGACCCTTTCGGGCTGTCGGGCTGTCGGATTCGGTGTCAGTGGGGTGTGCCAGGGTGACCGCATGCTGGCGATCACGGTGCAGACGAACGACGAGCGGCTCCCGAGGGTGACCGCGGACGAACTGGCGGGGTTGGTCCGGCGCATCGGCGCCGGGGCCGACACCTTCCTCGTCGTGCAGCGGATACCGGACCTGCCGGACGTCTACATCCAGGTGTGGCACAAGGCGGGTGGCCACTACGCGCTGGAGCACCGCGACGGCTCCGCCGCCCGGCACTTCGAGGTGCGGGTGGACGGGCCGGAGGCCGTGGTCGCGGCGATGACGGGCTGGGCGCGGCACGAGCCGGGCTGGGGCGAGGGCCTGGCCTGGGCGCCGCTGGACTTCGGTCCGGCGCCCGAGCCGGTGCCCGCGCCGGAGCTGGCGGCCGAGGAGCGGCGGCAGTTGGAGGAGCAGCTGCGGCTGACCCTCGCCGGCGGCTACACCGACCGTGCCCGGCTGGCCGAGCAGGCCGAGGAGTACCTGGTGTCGGGCGACCGCCGCCCGCTCTCCCGGGCCCAGGCCGAGCAACTCGCCGACCGGCTCTGGCTGGAGCGGGTCGGCGTGCAGAGCGGCTGGATCGGCGAGACGGATCCGGAGCGCCTCGCCCGGGCCTTCGCCGCGCTGGAGGCGGGCGGCATCACGGCGCGGGAGGACTTCGCCTGCTGCCGTTCCTGCGGGGAGGCGGAGATCGGCGCGGCCGGGGTGCCGGAGGCCCGGGGCTTCGTCTACTTCCACTCCCAGTGCACCGAGTCGGCCGCCGCCGGCCGCGGCCTGTCCCTGCTCTACGGCGGCTTCGACGGCTCCGCGGCGACCACCGCGGCCGTCGGCCGGGAGGTGGTGGCCGCCCTCGCGGCCGTCGGCCTGCCGGCGGTGTGGAGCGGCGACCCGTCCGACGCGATCGAGGTACGCCCGCTGCTCTGGCGCCGGCGGCTGGTCGGCTGACCACGGACGGAGCC
Source organism: Kitasatospora sp. NPDC059146 (assembly GCF_042786665.1). Taxonomy (NCBI): domain Bacteria; kingdom Bacillati; phylum Actinomycetota; class Actinomycetes; order Kitasatosporales; family Streptomycetaceae; genus Kitasatospora; species Kitasatospora sp. NPDC059146. The sequence goes on from NZ_JBHZCY010000048.1 coordinate 46,414, forward strand.
GGCCACGGACGGAGGGGAGGACCGAACGATGAGCGCTGATGTGCTGTCGGTGATCCCGACCGACCCGTACTGGCAGCCGGACGCGGCGGCGGCCGAGCGGGCCCGGGCGCTGGCGGCCGAGTTCCTCGGCGAGGACGACGGCGCCGAGCTGGAGTCGACCTGGCACGAGCGCACGACCCTGGTCGACTGCGGCGCGAACCTGGAGCGGATCGGCTGCCCGCACTGCGGCGGCGCCGTCCCGCTGGGGTGGTGGTCCGAGCTGATGGAGGAGCACGCCGAGGGCGGCTTCGCGACGCTCGCCGTGACGGTGCCCTGCTGCGGTGCGGCGACGACCCTGGACGCCCTGGACCACGACTGGCCGTGCGGCTTCGCCCGTTTCGAGCTGGAGGTGTGGGACCCGGAGCGACCCTGGTTCACCGAGGCCCAGGCGGCGGCCCTGGCCACCGCCCTCGGCCACCCGGTCCGGCAGATCAGGGCGCATCTGTGACGACGGGCCCGTGGGCCCCGGGCGGCCGCCGCCGCCCGGGGGGTTCCGGGGGCCTCAGGGCACCAGCAGGTGCAGGGCCTCGGGTCGGACCGTGACGTCGGCGGGGAGGGCGGTGATGAACTCGCCGTCGGCGTAGGCGGTGATGCCGGGGGACTCGATCCGCAGGGAGGCGGTGCGCAGGGTGGTGACCTCCGGGTGGCTGGTGTGGGTGCCCTTGAAGAGGGTGGGGAAGAAGCGGGCGATCCGCAGCCGGGGCATGGCGTCGACGAGGGTGACGTCGAGCAGGCCGTCGTCGGGGAGGGCGGCGGGGCAGATCAGCATGCCGCCGCCGTAGCTGCGGGTGTTGCCGACGGCGGCGAGGGTGAGGTCGCGTTCGATGACGGTGCCGTCGGCGAGGGTGATCCGGAACGGCAGCGGTTTCAGGTTGGCGAACTCGGCGAGGATGGCGAGGTTGTAGCGCATCCGGCCGCGCGGCCAGCGCAGCCGGTTGGCGCGGTCGCTGACCAGCGAGTCGAAGCCGCTGGCGAGGACGGAGCCGTACCAGCGCACGGAGCCGTCCGGGCCGGTGATCCGGCCGAGGTCGACGGCGCGGGTGCGGCCGGCGGCGATGACGTCGGCGGCGGCCTCGGGGTCGCCGATGGGCAGGCCGTACTCGCGGGCGTGGTCGTTGCCGGTGCCGGCGGGTATGACGCCGAGCGGGACGGCGGTGTCGGCCAGGGCCTGGAGGGCGAGGTTGATCATGCCGTCGCCGCCGACCACGGCCACCGCGTCGGCCCCGCCGGCCGCCGCCTCGCGGGCGAGGCGGACGGCGTCGTCGGCGGAGCGCCCGGCCTGCGGGTCGACCTCGATGCCGAGGGCGCGCAGCCGGGCGACGGCCCGGTGGGCGGCGGGTTCGGCGTGGCCGGTGCCCGCCGCCGGGTTGGTGAGAACGGTGACCCTGCGGATGACGGTTCTCGGCGCGGTCACGGGATCAGCTTGCCGGGGTTGAGGATGCCCGCCGGGTCGAGTTCGGCCTTGACGGCGCGCAGGACGCGCACGCCGAGGTCGCCGATCTCGTCGGTCATCCAGGGCCGGTGGTCGGCGCCGACCGCGTGGTGGTGGGTGATGGTGCCGCCCGCGCCGAGGATGGCGTCGCCGGCGGCCTGCTTGGCGGCGCCCCAGCGGGTGAGCGGGTCCTCGCCGAGGGCGGCGACGACGGTGAAGTAGAGCGAGGCGCCGGTCGGGTAGACGTGCGAGATGTGGCACAGCACGAGCGAGCCGGGCAGGGCGGTGGTGAGGGCCTCGGTGACGGCGGTGCGCAGGCCGGCGAGCCGGCTCCAGTCGGTGGCCGTCTCCAGGGTCTCGCAGAGCGCGCCGGCGTTGAGCAGCGAGTCGCGCAGGTAGGGCGCGTTGAACCGGCCGTGCTCCCAGGCCTGGGCGGGCGCTTCGCCGAGCGAGGTGCCACCGGCGGCGAGCAGGACGGCGCGGGTGAGGTCGTGCCGGGCGGCGACCTGTTCGGCGGTGCCCTCGAAGACGGTGACGGCGAGGCAGCCGCTGACGGCGGGGGCGCCGCCGATCTGCTCCGTGAGGGCGAGGTTGATCATGGTCTCGGCCTCGTCGGAGAGCCGGATCACGGTGGGGCCGGTGCCCTGCTGCTCGACGGCGCGCAGCGCCGCCGCCCCGGTGGCGAAGTCGGGGAAGCTCCACGCCTCGTACGCCTTGACGGCGGGCAGCGGGTGCACGCGCAGGCGCACGGCGGTGATGACGCCGAGGGTGCCCTCGGAGCCGAGGAAGAGCTGGCGCAGGTCGGGGCCCGCGGCGGAGGCGGGGGCGCGGCCGAGGTCGAGCGTCCCGCTGGGGGTGACCACGCGCAGGCCGCGGACCATGTCGTCGAAGCGCCCGTGGCCGGCCGAGTCCTGGCCGGAGGAGCGGGTGGCGGCGAAGCCGCCGATGGTGGCGTACCGGAAGCTCTGCGGGTAGTGGCCGAGCTCCCAGCCGCGCTCGGCGAGCAGGGCCTCGGCGGCGGGGCCGGTGAGGCCGGCGCCGAGCACGGCCTCGCCGGAGGTCTCGTCCAGGTCGAGGAGCCGGTCGAGGCGGCGCAGGTCGAGGGAGACGACGGCCCGCAGGCCGCCGCGCTCGGGGTCGAGCCCGCCGACCACGCTGGTGCCGCCGCCGAACGGGACGACGGCGAGGCGGCGCTCGGCGCAGACGGCGAGGACGGCGGCGATCTCCTGCTCGCTGCCGGGCAGCAGGACGGCGTCGGGCGCGTCCTGCTCGGCGCGGCTGCGGCGGCGCAGCAGGTCGGGGGTGGACTTGCCGCCGGCCCGGGGCAGCCGGTCGGCGTCGGCAGTGCTGACGTGCTCCGCGCCGACGGCTGCGGCGAGCGCCGCGACGTCCTCGGCGGTGGCCCGGGTGGGGCGCAGCACGACCTCGGCGGCGCTCGGCCCGGGGGCGGCGTCGCCGGTGACGCCGAGGGCGGCGGCGAGCAGTCCCTTGATGTCCGCGGACAGCTCCTTGGCGAGGGCCGGGTCGCCCCAGGCGTTCCACTTCATCGGGGGGAGCGGCAGCGCGGCTGCGGCCGCTCCCGCTTGCGTCTCAGGTGCCATGCGTTACAGTTTCACACATCATGTCAAGTAGTAACGCCACGGCCGGAGCGCCGCGCAGTACCGATGACGCGATCCTGGACGCCGCCGCCGACCTGGTCGTGCACCTCGGCGTCCGCCGCACCCAGCTGGCCGAGATCGCGCGCCGCGCCGGGGTCAGCCGCCCGACCGTCTACCGGCGCTGGCCGGACGTCCAGGCGGTGATCGGGGCGCTGCTCACCCGAGAGATCATGGCCACCCTGGAGAGCACCTCGCTGGGCGTACCCGACCGGGGGACCCCGGGGGACCGCGGGACCGCCGTGGACCGGGAGACCGCCGTGGACCGGGAGACCTCCGTGGACCAGGAGGTTTTTGCGGGCCGGGAGGCCTTCATGGGCCGCGAGGCCTTCGTGGACCAGGTGGTCGAGGTCGCCGTCCGGCTGCGCGACCACCCCGTGCTCGGCGCCCTGCTCCACTCCGACGACTCCGACCTGCTGCTCCAGTACGTGGTGGAGCGGCTCGGCGAGAGCCAGCGCGGCCTGCTGGAGGCGCTGCGCACCGGCATCGCCCTCGGCCAGGCCGACGGTTCGGTCCGGGCCGGGGAGCCGACCGAGCTGGCCGCCATGGTCCTGCTGATCGCCCAGTCCACCGTCCAGTCGCACCGCATGGTCGCCTCCCTGCTGCCCGAGGCGGCCTGGCGGCGCGAACTGGCCAGAGCGCTGAACGGATACCTCGCGCCATGACCTCCAAGGCCGACCGCTTCGCCGGCACCGCCCAGCTCAACGGCGTCCGACGGACGCACGAACTCGACGCGCTCGCCGCCGACCCGCGGATCGACCTGCTGGTGATCGGCGGCGGGGTGACCGGCGCCGGGGTGGCGCTGGACGCCGCCGCCCGCGGCCTGCGGACCGTCCTCGTCGAGGCCCGCGACCTGGCCTTCGGGACCAGCCGCTGGAGCTCCAAGCTGGTGCACGGCGGCCTGCGCTACCTCGCCTCCGGGCGGGTCAAGGTCGCCCGGGAGAGCGCCGTCGAGCGCGGCGTGCTGATGACCCGCACCGCCCCGCACCTGGTCCGCGCGCTGCCCCAACTGGTGCCGCTGCTCCCGGACCTGCTGCGCCCGGGCCAGGCCGCGCTGATCCGCGCGGGCTTCCACGCCGGGGACGCGCTGCGGCTGAGCGCCGGGACCCCGGGCGCCCTGCTGCCCCGGGTCCGCCGGATCGACGCGGCCCGGACCAGGCAGCTGGTGCCGGGCGTGCGGACCGACGGCCTGCGCGGCGCGCTGGTCGCCAACGACGGCCAACTCGTCGACGACGCCCGGCTGGTGGTCGCGCTGGCGCGCACCGCCGCGCAGTACGGGGCGAGCGTGCTGACCCGGGTGCGGGCCGAGTCCGTCACCGGGGCCTCCGCCGAGCTGGTCGACGCGCTCAGCGGTCAGTCGGTGACCGTCACCGCGGGCGCGGTGGTCAACGCCACCGGGGTGTGGGCCGGCGAGGTGGACACCTCGATCAAGCTGCGCCCCAGCCGGGGCACCCACCTGCTGGTGGACGCCGCGACCCTCGGGTACCCGGTGGCCGCGCTCACCGTGCCAGTGCCCGGCTCCACCAGCCGCTTCGTCTTCGCGCTGCCGCAGCAGCTCGGCCGGGTCGCCGTCGGCCTGACCGACGAGGACGCCCCGGGCCCGGTCCCGGACGAGCCGCAGCCCACCGAGGCCGAGCTGGACTTCCTCCTCGACACCGTCAACGCGGCCCTCGCCACCGCGCTGACCAGGGCGGACGTACGCGGCGCCTACGCCGGGCTGCGCCCGCTGATCGACACCGGGGGCGGGAACACCGCCGACATCTCCCGGGAGCACGCGGTGCTGGAGTCCCCGTCCGGGGTGATCACCGTGGTCGGCGGCAAGCTCACCACCTACCGGCGGATGGCCGAGGACGCGGTGGACACCGCCGTCCGGCTGCGCGGCCTGCCCGCCCGCACCTGCTGGACGGCCCGGCTGCCGCTGGTCGGCGCCCCCGGCCACCGGGACAGCCGCCCGCTGCCGATCCAGGGGGTGCCCGCCTCGCTGGTCGCCCGGCACGGCGGACTGTCCCACGAGGTCATGGCGGCGGGGGAGTCGGCGCCGGTGGCGGAGGGCCTCGACGTGACCCGCGCCGAGATCGCGTACGCGGTCACCCACGAGGGCGCGCTGGACGCCGCCGACGTGCTGCACCGGCGGACCAGGATCGGGCTGGTGGCGGAGGACGCCGAACGGGCCCGGAAGGCGGTCGAGGAGATCGTCGGGGAACTCGCCGCCGCGGAGTAGCGGGGCAGCGGGGTGTCGGGGACGCGCTGGGCGTTCAGCCGCCCTGGGGGAAGGGAGCGAGGTCCGGCTCGACCCAGGCGGTGCGGGCCCGGTCGCCGGCCAGGGTCTCCGGTCGGTAGTGGCGGCCGAGCAGATCCCGGTCGAGCAGCTCGGGGTGGTGCGCGCAGAACTCCTCGAAGTCGGCCGCGCCGCCCTCGGCGTGGTGGGCCACCAGCTCGACCCAGGCCCTGGTCATGGTGACGTGGAACTTCTGCGGCGCCCCGGCCTTCGTGGCGGTGCGGCGGATGCCCTCGCCGACCAGGTCGAGCGCGGCGGCGTCGCCGTACCGGCGGACGGCGAGCCAGGTGAGCCGGACGTGCTGCGGGTGGCCGAAGCGTTCGGCGCCGGCCATCACCTCGCGCAGCAGCTCGTCGAAGGCGTCGGGGGCGGCGGGGGCGGTGGGGGAGGTCATCGGGAGGCCTTCGGGCGGGCGGCGGTGGACGGGGGATTGTAGTGTTCCACGGCATTCCTCCGCACATGCCCCTTGTGGGCCGGATCAGCGCGCGGTGTGCTCCGGCATCGGGTGTTCGGCGCCCGCCAACTCCAGCACGCAGGCCAGCGGGTGCTCCGCCCGGCCCGTCCGGTCCAGTCGGACGGCCAGGGGCCGCGGCGGTTCCTCGGCGAGTTGCCCGGACAGCGTCAGCGGGTAGCCGCCGTGGCCGTGGGTGCGGTGGAAGGCGCACTCCTTGCCGTCCACCAGCAGTTCGGTCTCGGTGATCCAGCCGGAGCGGACGTTGACGGTGACCGAGTGTCCGTCCCGGTCGAGGTGGAAGCTGTACCGCTGGCGCATGGAAACCTCCCGCGAGGGGCCTCGGAACGGGGACGGCCAAGGGGATCCACCGCCAGTCTAGGGCCTGTCTCTTGGATTCTGCCGGGTCAGGCCGCGGCGTTGGGGTGCGTGCATCGCAAGGCGGAGGAGGGAGCCACTGCGGAGCATTGGTGACCGACGACAACGCGGCGAGGTGCGTGCCCCGGCGTCGCGGACCCGGCAGAATCCAAGAGACAGGCCCTTTGGTCGGACGTATCCTCTCGGCGCTCCGGCCGGTACCGTGATCGGGGTTCGGAGTTCGGAGTTCGCAGGGACCGGGCGGTGGGGATCGGGGGGGGCGATCGGTTCCCGCCGCGGCCCCTGAGAAATCCCCGGGGCGGGGCCCGCCTGCAGGCGGATTCTCGTGATCTCTACAGTGTTGTAGATTCGTCCGCAGGGAGAGATCCGAGGAGGGCATTGTGGGAGTTTCGCTGGCCAAGGGCGGCAACGTCTCGCTGAGCAAGGAGGCGCCCGGACTGAGCGCCGTGATCGTGGGTCTCGGTTGGGACGTCCGCACCACCACCGGAGCCGACTACGACCTGGACGCCAGCGCGCTGCTCTGCAACGCGCTCGGGAAGGTGGTCTCGGACCAGCACTTCGTCTTCTTCAACAACCTCCGCAGCCCCGAGGGTTCGGTCGAGCACAGCGGCGACAACCTGACCGGTGGCGGCGACGGCGACGACGAGCAGATCAAGATCGACCTGGACCGGGTGCCGGCCGACGTCGCCAAGGTGGTCTTCCCGGTGTCGATCTACGACGCCGACGCCCGGCTGCAGAACTTCGGCCAGGTCCGCAACGCCTTCATCCGGGTCGTCAACCAGGCCAACGGCCAGGAGATCGCCCGCTACGACCTCACCGAGGACGCCTCGACCGAGACCGCGATGGTCTTCGGCGAGCTGTACCGCAACGGGGCCGAGTGGAAGTTCCGCGCCATCGGCCAGGGGTACGCCTCCGGTCTGCGCGGCATCGCCACCGACTACGGCGTGAACGTCTGATCGTCTGAAAGCCTTCGGGGCCGGTGCGGCCCCTGCCCGGGCGGGTCGGCTCAGCCGGCCCGCCCGAGCGCGTGCCCGCCGAACCCCGGGCCGCCGCTGAGCTGGCCCTGCCACCAGTCGGCCATCGCCGCTCCGTCCATGACCGACCAGTCCGGCGCCGCGGTGACCTGGGCCCGGCCCAGTGACCGGCCCAGGTCCACCAACTCCCGCCCGGCCGGGGTCCGTTCCCGGTCGTACGCGGCCAGCAGCGGCCCCCAGGAGCGGCCGCCGAGCCGCCGCCCGGCCAGCTCGAAGGTGTGGGCGTCCTGCAGCGCCTTCACCGCGCCGCTGGTGTTGTGCGGGCGGACGACGGTCGCCGCGTCCCCGCCGATCAGCAGGCGTCCGGCGGTGCGGTACGGGACCGCCAGGTCGTAGACGGGCTGCAGCAGGGTCCGTTCGCGCGGGGTCCGCGCGATCACGGCGGCCCAGTACGGGGGCAGCTGGCGTGCGGCGAACTCCCGCATGCCGTCGAGCTGTTCGTCGCTGAGGGCGCCGGCGGCGACGGCCGTCGGGCCGTCCAGGCGCAGCCAGTCCGGGGTGGGTGCGTAGAAGACCCAGTTCACCAGGGTGCTGCCGGGGGCGAGCCCGGGGATGCGGTAGAGCACGACCTGGCCGCCGGGGTAGCAGACGGTGGCGCACTCCTCCTCCGGCCAGGCCGCCGCCCCGCCGGGCAGGTCGTCCAGCAGCGCGGCGTCGTAACTGCCGCGCCAGCACACGTAACCGGCGTACTCGGGCGCGGCCTCCGGGCAGACTGCGGCCCGGACCACCGAGCGGTAGCCGTCCGCGCCGATCACCAGGTCGTACGGGGTGCGGGTGCCGTCGGCCTGTTCCGTCCAGGCGCCGCCGCGGTCGCCGCCGACGGCGGTCACGGTGGTGCCCGGCCGGTACTCCACGACCTCCGGGGTCCGCTCGCGCAGGGTCTGCCAGAGCACCGCCCAGTGGTGCGAGTGGAACGGGAACGGCTGGACCCAGAGCGGCCGTCCGCGGCCGTCCGGTCCGCCGGCCCCGCCGGTCCCGCCGGCCGGACCCCGGGTGACCCAGCGCCGCACGGTGAGCCGGTGGCGGCGGGTGTCCGGGGGCACGTGGCCGGCGTCGACCAGTTCGGCGAAGCGGTCGTTGTGGGTGCAGATCCCCAGGCCGCGGTCCTCCAGCCGTCCCGGGCTGCGTTCCAGCACCACGACCCGTTCGGCGCCCAGCCGGGCCGCCGCCCCCGCGAAGGCGCTTCCGGCGATGCTGCCACCGACCACGGCCACCGAGCCACCCCGCACGGGCGTCCCCTTCCACGAGCCCCGTGAGGCCGGGAAGGGTCTTCCGGGCCCTTTGCGCAGGGAGTCGACGATACGCGGCGCGGCGCGAGTGCGGAGGGTAATGCGGCCGTTACGGCGGAGCTGCCGGTTGCCGGGCTATGCAACTAGTTGCATAGCCCGGCGAACGTCCCCTACTCTGCGGTAACAATCCGGGAGACCCTCCCGCCGGCCGCCCCCACAGGAGACGTCGATGAGCTCGACCCCCGGCAGCAGCCGCTACCCGCACCTGCTCAGCCCGCTCGACCTCGGTTTCACCACCCTGCCCAACCGGGTGATCATGGGCTCGATGCACGTCGGCCTGGAGGAGGCCCCCGGCGGCTACCAGCGGATGGCCGCGTTCTACGCCGAACGGGCCCGCGGCGGCGTCGGCCTGATCGTCACCGGCGGCATCGCCCCCAACGAGGCCGGCCGCCCCTGGGACGGCGGCGCCATGCTGACCACCGAGGCGGAGGCCGACGAGCACCGGGTGGTCACCGACGCCGTGCACGCCGAGGGCGGGAAGATCGCCCTCCAGATCCTGCACTTCGGCCGCTACGCCTACCACCGCGACCTCGTCGCCCCCAGCGCCCTCCAGGCCCCGATCAGCCCCTTCGTGCCCAACGAGCTCACCGCCGAGCAGGTCGAGCAGACCGTCGAGGACTTCGCCCGCTGCGCCGAACTCGCCCGCCGGGCCGGCTACGACGGCGTCGAGATCATGGGCTCCGAGGGCTACCTGATCAACGAGTTCGTGGTCGCCGCCACCAACCACCGCACGGACGAGTGGGGCGGCCCCTACGAGCGGCGGATGCGCTTCCCGGTCGAGATCGTCCGCCGGGTCCGCGAGCGGGTCGGCGAGGACTTCATCATCGTCTACCGGCTCTCCATGCTCGACCTGGTCCCCGGCGGCTCCACCCTCGACGAGGTCGTCCAGCTGGCCCAGGCCGTCGAGGCCGCCGGCGCGACCGTCATCAACACCGGCATCGGCTGGCACGAGGCCCGCATCCCCACCATCGCCACCTCCGTCCCGCGCGGCGCCTTCGCCTGGGTCACCCAGCGGGTGATGGGCGAGGTCGGCATCCCGCTGGTCGCCACCAACCGCATCAACACCCCCGAGATCGCCGAGCAGTTGATCGCCGACGGCAAGGCCGACCTGGTGTCGATGGCCCGCCCGCTGCTCGCCGACGCCGACTTCGTCGCCAAGGCCCGCGAGGACCGCGCCGACTCCATCAACACCTGCATCGGCTGCAACCAGGCCTGCCTGGACCACACCTTCAACCTCCAGATCACCTCCTGCCTGGTCAACCCGCGGGCCTGCCACGAGACCGAACTCGTCCTCGGCCCCACCGCGCTGCGCAAGTCCATCGCCGTGGTCGGGGCCGGACCGGCCGGCCTCGCGTTCGCCGTCTCCGCCGCCGAACGCGGCCACGACGTCACGCTGCACGACGCCGCCGAAACCGTCGGCGGGCAGCTGAACATCGCCCGGCTGATCCCCGGCAAGGAGGAGTTCGGCGAGACGCTGCGCTACTACCGCACCCGGCTGGCCGAGTTGGGCGTCACCCAGCGCCTCGGCGCCCTCGTCGGCGCCGAGCAGCTCGCCGCCGAGGGCTACGACGAGATCGTCCTCGCCACCGGTGTCACGCCCCGAACTCCCGCCGACATCCCGGGAATCGACCACCCCAGCGTGCTCGGCTACCTGGACGTGCTGCGCGACGGCGCCCCCGTCGGCGACCGCGTCGCCATCCTCGGCGCCGGCGGCATCGGCTTCGACGTCGCCGAGTTCCTCACCGACCAGGGCGACGAGGCCAGCCTCAACCCGCCCGTGTTCCAGGCCAAGTGGGGCATCGACCCGGAGTACCGCGAGCGCGGCGGCCTGCGCCCGCCGGTCAGGCCGACGCCCCCGCGCAGCGTCCACCTGCTCCAGCGCAAGGTCGGCAAGGTCGGCGCCGGACTCGGCAAGACCACCGGCTGGATCCACCGCACCGAACTCAAGCACCGCGGCGTGGTGATGGTCGCCGGCGCGAGCTACGACCTGATCGACGACGCCGGACTGCACTACACCGTCGACGGCGAACGCCAACTCCTGCCCGTGGACACCGTGGTGCTCTGCACCGGCCAGGAACCGCGCCGCGACCTGGAGGCGGCGCTGCGCGAACGCGGCCTGTCCGTGCACGTCATCGGCGGCGCGGACGTGGCCGCCGAACTGGACGCCAAGCGGGCCATCAAGCAGGGCACGGAACTGGCCGCCACCCTCTGACGCCGGGTGGCCGGGGGGCTACCCGGCGTACCGGGGCCCGCGGCGCCGCGCCGCGGGCCCCGGTGCCCCCCGCATCTGTACTGACCTGCGGTGATGCGTGCCCCGCGCGCCCGGCCCGGGCCCCGGTGCGACACTGGTGCCCTGTCCCTGCCCGACCTCTCGACCGGGGGCCCGCATGTCCCTCCCGAGGCCTCTCCACGCCCTCGCCGCCGCCGCCCTCGTCGCGGCGGCCGCCCTGGGCCCGACCGCCGCCGCGAGCGCCGCCGCTCCCACGCCGGGGCTGCCCTCCGCCGACCAGCTGAGAGCCGCGCTGCTCACCGCGAACGACCTCGGCCCCGGCTACACCGAGGCCCCCGCCAGCGGCAGCCCGGGCCCGAGCGAGAACCCCACCCCCGTCCGCGGCTGCGACGCCCTCAACGCCCTGATCAACATGCACGCCACCGCCCCCGGCCCCGCCACCCCGCACGCCGAGACCGAACTCGACGGCCCGGACGGCGGCAACCCGATGGTGACCGAGGCCCTCACCGCCGAGGACCCGGCCAGGCTCGCCACCGACTTCGCCACCGCCACCGACGCGTTCAGGACCTGCCACACCATCACCTTCAACGCCGGCACCGACGCCTCCGTGACCTTCACCGTCACCCCCGTCACCCTCGGCGACCGCCAGGACGCCCCCGCCGTCCGTCTCGACGGCACCCTCGCGGGCGTCCAGCTCAGCGCCTACCTCGGCATCGAACGGTTCGGCACCGTCGGCATGGCCTACGGCTTCTTCCAACGCCAGGCCGCCGACCCCCAAGCCGCCTCCGTGCAGTACCGCACCGCCGTCGCCAAGGTCGAACGCACCCTCGGCACCACCGCGGGCACCACCACCCCACCCACCGCCCCCGCCACCACCCGGGGCATGTCGGTCTGACCGCCCGGGCCTGCCCGGAACGGCCGGCCCCCGGGAGCAACAGCGGTGCCCCGCCCGGAAGTCCGGGCGGGGCACCGTTCTCGGCGGCCGAAGGGTCGGCCGCACGGCCCTACTTGGTCTGGGCCTCGGCGTACCAGCGCTCGTTGGCGGCGCCGTTGCAGTCCCAGAGGTCCAGGGCACTGCCGTTGGTGGTGTCCCAGCCGTGGACGTCCAGGCAGAGGCCGGACGCCTGGTGGACGAGCGAGCCGTCGTACCGGCGGGTCCAGTTCTGGACCGTCGGGTCGCCGCAGAGCTGCGCGGTGACCCGGGTGCCGTTGGCGACGGGGGTACCCGCCGTGCCGAGGCAGAGCCCGGTACTGACCTTGATCTTGTTGTCCGAGGTCAGCGTGAAGTGCTGGCCGTCGCCGTTCGAGCAGTCGTTGATCGCCAGGAGGGCGCCCTGGGCGCCGCCCTGGCCGTCCAGGCACTTGGTGCCGGGGAGGGCGGAGCGGATCTGGACCGACGAGTCGGTGGTGGCGACGGTGTTCACCTGGGGGTCGGTCAGGGCGTACGGGTAGACCCGCACGTCGCTGACCGCTCCGTCGATGTAGTTGTCGCCCGGGTAGCGGTCGGAGATCGCGCCGCCGATGTTGACCGCGCCGTGGGCCTTGAAGGTGCTCGACACCTGGGTGCTGCCGACGGCGCTGCCGTTGACGTAGAGGGTGGCGATGCGGGTCAGGGCGTTGTACGAGCCGGTCAGGTGGGTCCAGACGCCGGTCTGGGCCTTGGTGCGGCCGGTCCGGTCGTAGGCGGCGAAGTAGCCACCGGTGTTGTAGTTGTCCGAGTCCGGCAGGACGAAGGTCCAGTTGCCCAGGTTCTTCGAGTACTGCAGGTAGAAGGGGCTCTGCTCCTGGCCGGTGACCGACAGGATCGTCGGGTAGCCGTTCATGTTGGTGAGGGTGTTGAGCTTCACCCAGGCCGAGACGGTGTAGCTCTGGGTGGTGTCCAGGCCCGGGGTGGTGCCGTTGGCCGCGACCGCGTTCTTGGTGCGGTACAGGGTCGAGCCGTTGAACACCGTGGCCTTGCCGGCGGTGCCGTTGTGGTCGGTCGTGAAGGCGGCCTTGGCCGGGTACGTGGTGGCCGGGTCGCCGTTCGGGTAGAGCGGGTTCTTGTCCGCGTCGCCGGTGTCGCCGCTGGTGCGGCCGTCGAGCGTCCACTGGGACGGGTTGACGGCGGTGCTGGCGACGGTGCCGGGGCCGTCCTCCCACACGTAGCCGGCGGTCGGGTTGCCCGGGGTGGTGGGCCTGCCCCACCAGATGTCGATGGAGCCGTCGGCCTTGGTGCCCCAGAGGGCGGCGTTGCCGCTGCCGGTGATGTCACCGTCCGAACCGAGGGAGGTCCAGGTGCTGGTGGACGCGTAACCGATCTTGGCATTGGTGGCGATGCCGGTGAGGGTGGGGACCATCAGGGGCTTGCCGGTGGGGTCGTTGACGGGCTGGCCCTGGTTGTCGGTGGCCAGGACGGTGCCGGTGGTGAAGGTGAGGCCGTTGAGGTCGTCCTTGGCGGCGTCGGTGGAGGTGGCGAGGTTGCGGGTGAAGAGGCCGGGGTGGCCCTGCTTGGCCCAGTCGCCGGGGGTGATGAGTTCCTTGTCCTTCCAGCCGGTGGTGGCGAGTCGGACGGGCTTGCCGAGGGTGTTGGCGTTGGTGGCGGGGTAGTACCAGAGGGCGGCGTCGGTGCCGTTGTTGGTGCTCTCGACGGTGAGCAGGCCGGTCTTGTTCTTGAAGCCGAGCTTGGGGTCGAGGTCGGTGTTGACGGGGTCGCCGAGGGCGGCGATGCGCAGGGTGGTGGACCAGTCGGTGGCGTTGTAGCCGGTGGTGGTCAGCCAGGAGCAGTCCTCGGTGGCGGTCTTGGCGCACTTGGGCTTGGCGAGTGCGACGGGCTTGTCGATCCGGCCGTAGACGCCGGTGTTGCCCGGGTTCGGGTAGACCCAGAGTTCGCCCGCGCCGGGTGCGTGGGCGATCACGTCGTCGACGTTGTTGCCACCGGTGAGGGTGCCGCGGTGGGTCAGCTGGATGCCGTTCCACCCCTTGCCGCCCGGGGCGGCGGCCGCGGCGGCGACCGTCGTCATCGGGGCGCTCCGGGCGTTCGGGTTGCCCGGGACGTTGTAGGCGCGCAGGTAGCCGGCCTGGTCGGGCGCGAGGATGTCGGGCGCGCCGTCACCGGTGACGTCACCGAAGACCGGCGGCGGGCCGTTGGGGTTCCACGGCACGTAGAAGGAGTACTGGGCGACCGGGGAGACGTTGCGGGCGTTGTCCATCACCTGGATGTAGACGATGTTGGTGCCCCACCGGGTCGGGTGGACCTGGAGGCCGTTCGCCGGGAAGTCGCTGCCGCAGGCCCAGGACGCGCCGGAGAACTGCGGATCGAAGGACCAGCGGGCGCAGACCACGCCGGAGGCGTTGCCGCCGGGCGCGGGGTCGGCGGCGGTGAAGGGGACGGTACCCGTGTCGCCGATGTGCTTCTTGGTGACCTGGCCGTTGCCCGAGGGCGGGAAGACGTTGGCCAGGTCGGCGTCCGAGTACTTGGTGGTGGCGTCCGGGACGGTGAGGGTCGGCGGGGTCAGGTCGACGCCGAACCGGCAGGTCGGGGTGGGCGCCGACATCTGGCTGAGCCCGTCGGTCGCCTTGGCGTTCCAGCCGTAGACGTGGCCGTCCTGGATCACGCCCGGCTTCACCTGGAAGCTCGCGACACTGCCGTTGGCCACCGTGGCGGTGTAGCCGGAGTCGGCGTCGGCGTTCTGGTTGGCGTAGTCCCAGATGTGCGCCCAGGCGCCGAGCGCGTTCTGCGCGTTGCTGCTGACCGTCGTGTTGAGGTTGACGGAGCCGTTGAAGCCGACGGAGGAGTTGATCCAGCCGAGGGAGCCGTCACAACCCTGGTTGTCCGACCACGGAACGGCCGTCGAGGGGACGGGCCAGACGTTCGGGTTGGTCGGGGTGTTGGGGATGCGGTCGTACTCGATGACGACGACCGGGTTGTAGGTGAGGCGCTTGAACGCCGCCGAGTCGGACTCGTTGCGGGCGAACAGGCCGAAGGTCAGGCTGCCGTTGTCGGCGACGAACTGGCGGTAGACGCCGGTGACGTCGTAGTCGAACTGGGTGGTGCCGCCGCAGCCGCTCTGGCCCGCGCCGCCGACGTCCGCCGACCCGATCCCGTTGAGGACGGTCGGCGAGTTGTTCCAGGTGGTGCTGCCGTCGATCGCGGTGGTGAGCTTGAGGTCGACGGTGTACTTGTTGGTGCAGGAGAAGTCGGAGGACTTGGCCTCGAAGAACGACACCGTGGCCTTGTTGATGACGATGTCGTTGTACCAGTGGTTGTCGAACTGGAAGTAGGAGCGTTCGACGCCCTTGGAGGTGCGGTAGCCCTGGTAGCCGACGCCGGGCTGGGCGTACTGGTCGCCGGAGTTGGCG
>NZ_JBHZCY010000049.1:0-25665 GCF_042786665.1 Kitasatospora sp. NPDC059146
TCGTACTGGACGTACTTGGGCGATTCGGGCGTGCGTCCAGGCGGGATGCCCGGCGTCGCGCGCCTGGCAAGATCCGCCGGACAGGCCCTAGGGCCGACGCGGTGGTGCACGGCGGCAGGGCTGCATGACTATGCCGGGCAGTGGGTGACGTTTCACACATGGACGTCGCGCGCTGCCCGGCATCGTCTCATCATCCGGGCCTCTGAGCCGGGGATTCGCATCCGGGGAGCCCGGTCCCGGGATGGATTCCCAGGCGGTCAAGATCGGCTCGTGTGGCGATCCGGTTTCGCCCCTGTTTCAGGCCGGGGGCGGCCGGGCACAATCGTCGGGACGTGCACTGTGGCACGTCCTCTTCTCCGGCCCCCTGACCTGCGCGTCCGTCCGCCATGTGGACGGGATATTCCGCTTCTCGGGATCCTGGGCATCATGTAACTTGCACGACATCGATTCACCGCATCAGGGCCAACGTCGTCCCTACTTGCACCAACTTGCCGAAAGACGACGACGGGAGAGCCGATGCTGTCTGCATCCATGCACTCCGCCAACGAGCCCCAGGCCGGCGCCGCCCGCCAGCCGTACGCGCTCGTGCCGGATGCGCGACCTGCTGCTCAGGGCCTGTACGACCCGCGGAACGAGCACGACGCCTGCGGCGTCGGTTTCGTCGCCACGCTGACCGGCATCGCCGACCACACCATCGTCGAGCAGGCGCTGAACGTCCTGCGCAACCTGGAGCACCGGGGCGCCACCGGCGCCGAGCCGGACTCCGGTGACGGCGCGGGCATCCTGACCCAGGTCCCGGACGCGTTCCTGCGCGGCAAGGTCGACTTCGAGCTCCCGGCCGCCGGCTCCTACGCGGTGGGCATCGCCTTCCTCCCGGACGAGGACGAGGCCGCCGGTGCCGCCGTCGCGCGGATCGAGGCCATCGCGGCCGAGGAGGACCTGACCGTCCTCGGCTGGCGCGACGTGCCGGTCACCCCGGACCTGCTCGGCGCCACCGCGCGCAGCGTGATGCCGCGCTTCCGGCAGGTCTTTCTCGCGTCAGCGCCTGTTGGACAGAGCCTGGCCCAGGAGGGCCGGTCGGGGATCGAGCTGGACCGCGTCGCCTTCGTCGTCCGCAAGCGGGCCGAGCGCGAGGCCGGGGTGTACTTCCCGTCGCTGTCCGCCCGCACCATCGTCTACAAGGGCATGCTGACCACCGGCCAGCTGGAGCCCTTCTTCCCCGACCTGTCGGACCGCGGCTACGCGTCCGCCATCGGCCTGGTGCACTCGCGGTTCTCCACCAACACCTTCCCGAGCTGGCCGCTCGCCCACCCGTACCGCTTCGTCGCGCACAACGGCGAGATCAACACGGTGAAGGGCAACCGCAACTGGATGCGGGCCCGGGAGTCGCAGCTCGCGACGGACCTGATCCCAGGGGACCTGTCGCGGATCTTCCCGATCTGCACGCCGGACCACTCGGACTCCGCGTCCTTCGACGAGGTCCTGGAACTGCTGCACCTCGGCGGCCGCTCGCTGCCGCACTCGGTGCTGATGATGATCCCGGAGGCGTGGGAGAACCACGCCACCATGGAGCCGGCCCGCCGCGCCTTCTACCAGTACCACTCCAACCTGATGGAGCCCTGGGACGGCCCGGCCTGCGTCACCTTCACCGACGGCACCCAGATCGGCGCCGTGCTCGACCGCAACGGCCTGCGCCCGGCCCGCTACTGGATCACCGAGGACGGCCTGGTCGTCCTCTCCTCCGAGGTCGGCGTGCTCGACATCGACCAGGAGAAGGTCACCCGGAAGGGCCGCCTCCAGCCCGGCCGGATGTTCCTGGTGGACACCGTCCAGGGCCGGATCGTCGAGGACGAGGAGATCAAGTCCGCCCTCGCCGCCGAGCACCCCTACCAGGAGTGGGTCGGCGCCGGGCAGATCCAGCTCGCCAAGCTGCCCGAGCGCGAGCACATCGCCCACACCCACGCCTCCGTCACCCGCCGCCAGCAGACCTTCGGCTACACCGAGGAGGAGCTGCGCGTCATCCTGGCGCCGATGGCCAGGACCGGCGCCGAGGCGCTCGGCTCGATGGGCACCGACTCGCCGATCGCCGCCCTGAGCGAGAAGCCGCGGCTGCTCTTCGACTACTTCGTGCAGCTCTTCGCTCAGGTCACCAACCCGCCGCTGGACGCCATCCGCGAGGAGCTCGTCACCTCGCTGCTGTCCAACCTCGGCCCCGAGGGCAACCTGCTGGTCGCCGAGTCCGCCTCCTGCCGCTCCGTCGGCATCACCTTCCCGGTGATCGACAACGACGAGCTGGCCAAGCTGGTCCACGTCAACGCCGACGGCGACCAGCCCGGCCTGAAGGCCGTCACGCTGTCCGGCCTGTACAAGGTCGCCAGCGGGGGAGCGGGCCTGGCCGCGCGGCTGGCGGAGATCGCCGCCGAGGCCGACGCCGCGATCGCCGACGGTGCCCGGATCATCGTGCTCTCCGACCGGCACTCCGACGCCGAGCACGCCCCGATCCCCTCGCTGCTGCTCACCTCCGCGATCCACCACCACCTGATCCGTACCAAGCAGCGCACCCAGGTGTCGCTGCTGGTCGAGGCCGGTGACGTGCGCGAGGTGCACCACGTCGCGCTGCTGATCGGCTACGGCGCCGGGGCCGTCAACCCCTACCTGGCGATGGAGTCGGTCGAGGACCTGGTCGCGCAGGGCGTCTTCATCCAGGGCGTCGAGGCGGAGAAGGCGATCAAGAACCTGATCAAGGCGCTCGGCAAGGGCGTGCTCAAGGTGATGTCCAAGATGGGCATCTCCACCGTCGCCTCCTACCGCGGCGCCCAGGTCTTCGAGGCCATCGGCCTCTCCCAGGGCCTGGTCGACGCCTACTTCGCCGGCACCACCAGCAAGCTCGGCGGCATCGGGCTGGAGGAGGTCGCCAAGGAGACCGCCGCCCGGCACGCCAAGGCGTACCCGGCCTCCGGCATCCCGGCCGCGCACCGCGCGCTGGACATCGGCGGCGAGTACCAGTGGCGCCGCGAGGGCGAGCCCCACCTGTTCGACCCGGACACCGTCTTCCGGCTCCAGCACTCCACCCGCAACCGCCGCTACGACATCTTCAAGCAGTACACGGACCGGGTGAACGAGCAGTCCGAGCGGCTGATGACGCTGCGCGGCCTGTTCCAGCTGGACGGCCTCGACCGGGAGCCGATCCCGGTGGAGGAGGTCGAGCCGGTCTCCGAGATCGTCAAGCGCTTCTCCACCGGCGCGATGTCGTACGGCTCCATCTCGCTGGAGGCCCACGAGACCCTCGCCATCGCGATGAACCGCCTCGGCGGCAAGTCCAACACCGGCGAGGGCGGCGAGGACCCGGACCGCCTGTACGACCCCGAGCGCCGCTCGGCGATCAAGCAGGTCGCCTCCGGCCGCTTCGGCGTCACCTCCGAGTACCTGGTCAACGCCGACGACATCCAGATCAAGATGGCCCAGGGCGCCAAGCCCGGCGAGGGCGGCCAGCTGCCCGGCCACAAGGTCTACCCGTGGGTCGCCAGGACCCGGCACTCCACGCCGGGCGTCGGCCTGATCTCGCCGCCGCCGCACCACGACATCTACTCGATCGAGGACCTGGCCCAGCTGATCCACGACCTCAAGAACGCCAACCCGGCGGCCCGCATCCACGTGAAGCTGGTCTCCGAGGTCGGCGTGGGAACGGTCGCGGCCGGCGTCTCCAAGGCGCACGCCGACGTGGTGCTGGTCTCCGGCCACGACGGCGGCACCGGCGCCTCGCCGCTCACCTCGCTCAAGCACGCCGGCGGCCCCTGGGAGCTCGGCCTCGCCGAGACCCAGCAGACGCTGCTGCTGAACGGGCTGCGCGACCGCATCGTCGTCCAGACCGACGGCCAGTTGAAGACCGGCCGCGACGTGGTCATCGCCGCGCTGCTCGGCGCCGAGGAGTTCGGCTTCGCCACCGCCCCGCTGGTCGTCTCCGGCTGCATCATGATGCGCGTCTGCCACCTGGACACCTGCCCGGTCGGCGTCGCCACCCAGAACCCGGTGCTGCGCGAGCGCTTCTCCGGCAAGCCCGAATTCGTGGTCAACTTCTTCGAGTTCATCGCCGAGGAGGTCCGGGAGATCCTGGCCTCGCTGGGCTTCCGCTCGATCGAGGAGGCCGTCGGCCGCGCCGAGCACATCAACGCCCAGGCCGCCGTGGACCACTGGAAGGCCGCCGGGCTCGACCTGGCCCCGCTCTTCCACGTGCCCGAGCTGCCCGAGGGCGCCGCCCGGCACCGCACCACCGAGCAGGACCACGCGCTGGACAAGGCCCTGGACAACCAGCTGATCACGCTGGCCGAGGACGCCCTGGAGCGCGGCGAGTCGGTGCGGATCCAGCTGCCGGTCCGCAACGTCAATCGCACCGTCGGCACCATGCTCGGCCACCAGGTGACCAAGCGGTACCGCGGCGAGGGCCTGCCGGAGGGGACCATCGACGTCACCCTCACCGGCTCCGCCGGACAGTCCTTCGGCGCCTTCGTGCCGAAGGGGATCACCCTGCGGCTGGAGGGCGACGCCAACGACTACGTGGGCAAGGGGCTCTCGGGCGGCGTGGTCGTCGTCCGCCCGGCCCGCGAGGCCGCGGCCATCGGCAACGACGCCCAGAACCACGTCATCGCCGGGAACACCATCGGCTACGGCGCCACCTCCGGCCGGATCCACCTGCGCGGCAAGGCCGGTGAGCGCTTCGCCGTCCGCAACTCCGGCGCCACCCTCGTCGTCGAGGGCGTCGGCGACCACGGCCTGGAGTACATGACCGGCGGCCGGGTCGTCATCCTCGGCGAGACCGGACGCAACCTCGCGGCCGGCATGTCCGGCGGTGTCGCGTACGTCCTGGACCTGCGCCCCGCCAACGTCAACGACGGCATGGTGGGCATCGAGGCCCCGACCGCCGCCGACCGCGAATGGCTGCGCGAGACCGTGCAGCAGCACTACGAGGAGACCGGCTCCACCGTCGCCGCCGAGCTCCTGGCCGACTGGGGCAGCGGGGTCTCCCGCTTCTCCACGATCATGCCGACCGACTACAAGGCAGTGCTCGCCGCCAAGGACGCCGCCGAGCGCGACGGTCTCTCCGAGACCGAGACCACTCGCAAGATGATGGAGGCGGCACATGGCTGACCCCAAGGGCTTCCTGACCACGCCCAAGCAGCTGGCGGAGCGCCGCCCGGTCGACGTGCGGATCAAGGACTGGAACGAGGTCTACGTCGAGCGCAGCCTCCTGCCGATCATCACGAAGCAGGCCGGCCGCTGCATGGACTGCGGCATCCCGTTCTGCCACAACGGCTGCCCGCTCGGGAACCTCATCCCCGAGTGGAACGACCTCGCCTACCGCGAGGACTTCACCGGCGCCATCGAGCGGCTGCACGCCACCAACAACTTCCCGGAGTTCACCGGGCGGCTGTGCCCGGCGCCCTGCGAGTCGGCGTGCGTGCTCGGCATCAACCAGGACGCGGTGACCATCAAGAACGTCGAGGTCACCATCATCGACAAGGCCTGGGACCGCGGCGGGGTCACCCCGCAGGTCCCGGAGCGCCTCTCCGGCAAGACCGTCGCCGTCGTCGGCTCCGGCCCGGCCGGCCTGGCCGCCGCCCAGCAGCTCACCCGGGCCGGGCACACCGTGGTGGTGTACGAGCGCGCCGACCGGATCGGCGGACTGCTGCGCTACGGCATCCCCGAGTTCAAGATGGAGAAGCGCCACATCAACCGCCGCATCGAGCAGATGCGGGCCGAGGGCACCCGCTTCCGCACCGGCGTGCACGTCGGCGAGGACATCACCGGGCAGGACCTGCGGTCGCGCTTCGACGCCGTGGTGATCGCCGCCGGCGCCACCACCGCCCGCGACCTGCCGGTGCCCGGACGCGAGCTCAAGGGCGTCCACCAGGCGATGGAGTACCTGCCGCTGGCCAACAAGGTCCAGGAGGGCGACCTCGTCGACTCCCCGATCAGCGCCAAGGGCAAGCACGTGGTCGTCATCGGCGGCGGCGACACCGGCGCCGACTGCGTCGGCACCGCCCACCGCCAGGGCGCCCTCTCCGTCACCCAGCTGGAGATCATGCCGCGCCCCGGCGAGGAGCGGCCCGGCCACCAGCCCTGGCCCACCATGCCGATGACCTACAAG
Source organism: Kitasatospora sp. NPDC059146 (assembly GCF_042786665.1). Lineage (NCBI taxonomy): Bacteria > Bacillati > Actinomycetota > Actinomycetes > Kitasatosporales > Streptomycetaceae > Kitasatospora > Kitasatospora sp. NPDC059146. Next base: position 6,146 of record NZ_JBHZCY010000049.1, read on the forward strand.
GTCACCTCCGCGCACGAGGAGGGCGGCGAGCGGATCTACTCCGTCAACACCACCCGCTTCACCGGCGACGAGGACGGCAACGTCCAGGAACTGCACCTGGTCGAGGTCGAGTTCAAGGACGGCCGGTTCGAGCCCGTGCCCGGCACCGAGCGGGCCCTGCCGGCCCAGCTGGTCACCCTGGCCATGGGCTTCACCGGGACGGACGTGAAGAACGGCTTGGTCGAGCAGCTCGGCGTCGACCTCGACACACGCGGTAACATTGGCCGCGACGGCCGGTTCGCCACCAATGTCGATGGCGTGTACGTCTGCGGAGACGCCGGCCGTGGCCAGTCACTGATCGTCTGGGCCATCGCGGAAGGCCGTTCGGCCGCCGCCGCGGTGGACAAGCACCTGGGCGGCAAGACCCCGCTTCCCGCCCCGATCCGGCCCACCGACCGCCCCCTGGTGGTCTGACGGCCGACGGTCCGACCGGCCCACCCCGAACCCCCGGCGCCGCATCGCCGGGAGCTCAACCCGCTGCCCCCGCCAGCGTCGCCGGGCCAACGCGGTCTCCTGGCGCCTGCCCTCTTCCCCGACCAGTTGGAGGGCGGGCGCCGTCGCGTTCCCGAAGGTGCTCCCGAAGGCGTTCCCGAAGGCGTTCCCGAACGCGTTCCCGAAGGCGTTCCCGAACGCGTTCCCGGGGGGTCGCCGGGGCTTCCCGGCGGGTTCCGCAGCGCGTTCCCAGGCTCCTCTCACCCGAGCCCCGCCGGGGCTCTCACCCACCCCTTACCAGGGCTCCCACCTGCACTCCCACCCGCACCCGCGTGCGTACACCGACGGTCGCCTCACAGCTTTCTCCCAGGCTTCGCACCGCGACCGGAATGCGACCCGGCACGGGCTGTTGTTCGTCAGTGCCAGGTGGCAGACTGCGGCCGACGGCCGGGGGGCTGCACGAGTGCGGAGGTTGACTTCGATGGGCACGACTCAGGCAGGCGGAGGCGCCACCGTACGGCGCCTGCTGCTCGGCAGCCAGCTGCGCAAGCTCCGCGAGACCAGAGGCGTCAGCCGCGAGGAGGCCGGGTACTCGATCCGTGCCTCCGAGTCCAAGATCAGCCGGATGGAACTCGGCCGGGTCGGCTTCAAGGAACGCGACGTCGCCGACCTGCTCACCCTCTACGGCGTCGACGCCGAACAGGAACGGGCCAACGTCCTCGGCCTCGTCCGGGAGGCCAACGCCACCTCCTGGTGGCACGACTACGGCGACGTGCTGCCCGCCTGGTTCCAGAACTACCTCGGCCTGGAAGAGGCCGCCGCCGAGATCCGCAGCTACGAGGTCCAGTTCGTGCACGGGCTGCTGCAGACCGCCGACTACGCCCGCGCCGTCGTCCACGCCGGCTGCCACGGCCTCCGCGACGACGAGGTCGAACGCCGGGTCGAGGTGCGGCGCAAGCGCCAGGACCTGCTCACCGCCGACCACCCGCCGCACCTGTACGCCGTCCTCGACGAGGCCGCGCTGCGCCGCCCCTGGGGCGGGCCCGAGCTGATGCGCGGCCAGCTCGACACCCTCCTCCAGCTCTCCGAACTGCCCAACGTGCGCCTCCAGGTGCGCCCGCTCGGCGGAGCCGCACTGAGCGCCGAGAGCGGTGCTTTCAGCGTGCTGGGCTTCGCCGAGGCCGAACTCGCCGACGTCGTCTACCTGGAGCAGTTCACCACCGCCCTCTACGTGGACAAGCCCGCCGAGGTCGCCTCGTACCGGCAGGCCATGGACGGACTGGTCGCCGAGAGCCTCGGACCCGAACGGACCCGCGATCTTCTGCTCTCCGTACGCCAAGAGCTTTGACACATCAGTACGATGAGCTCCCATCAGGTCGGGCACGAGAGGGATCAGATGTCGTACTTCTCCGAGTTGGCGCTGCAGTACATCGACGGCGAATGGTGCAGCGGCAGCGGCTCCTGGGACATCGTCGACGTCGACCCCTACACCGGGGACAAGCTGGCCACCATCACCGTGGCCACCGTCGCCGAGGTCGACCGGGCCTACCGCGCCGCCGAGCGCGCCCAGCGCACCTGGGCCGCCACCAACCCCTACCAGCGCCGCCTGGTCTTCGAGCGGGCACTGCGGCTGCTGGAGGAGCGCGAGGGCGAGATCGTCCGGGCCGTGATGGCCGAACTCGGCGGCACCGCGCTCAAGGCCGGCTTCGAACTCTCCCTGGTCAAGGACGTGCTGCGGGAGTGCCTGCACCTGTCGGTGGCCACCGAGGGCCGGCTGCTGCCCTCGCCCGCCCCCGGCAAGGAGAACCGCCTCTACCGGCTGCCGGTCGGCGTGGTCGGCGTGATCAGCCCGTTCAACTTCCCGCTGTTCCTCGGCCTCAAGGCGATCGGCCCGGCGCTCGCCCTCGGCAACGGCGTGGTGCTCAAGCCGCACCAGGAGACCCCGATCGTCGGCGGCAGCCTGATCGCCAAGCTCTTCGAGGACGCGGGCCTGCCGCCCGGCCTGCTCAACGTCGTCATCACCGACATCGCGGAGATCGGCGACAGCTTCCTGGAGCACCCGGTGCCCAAGGTGATCTCCTTCACCGGCTCCGACCAGATCGGCCGGCACGTCGCCACCGTCGCCGCCGCGCACTTCAAGCGGACGGTGCTGGAACTCGGCGGCAACAGCGCGCTGATCGTCCTGGACGACGCCGACGTCGACTACGCCGTGGACGCCGCCGTGTTCAGCCGCTTCGTCCACCAGGGCCAGGTCTGCATGGCCGCCAACCGGGTGCTGGTGGACCGGCGGGTGCTCGCCGAGTTCACCGAGAAGTTCGTCGCCAAGATCGCCTCGCTGACCGTCGGCGACCCCCGGGACCCGGCCACCCACATCGGCCCGCTGATCAACGCCGTCCAGGCCGACGCCATCAACGCCCAGGTCGACCAGGCCGTCGCCGGCGGCGCCACCGCGCTGCTCCGCGGGGCCACGGCCGGCAGCCTGATGGCGCCCACCGTGCTCACCGGCCTGGCCGAGGACGCGCCCATCCTGCAGCGCGAACTCTTCGGCCCGGTCGTCCTGCTGGTGCCCTTCGACGGCGAGGAGGAGGCCGTCCGGCTGGCCAACCACACGCCCTTCGGGCTCAGCGGCGCGGTGCACACCGCGGACGTCGAGCGCGGGGTGCGGGTCGCCCAGCGGATCGAGACCGGCATGATCCACGTCAACGGCGGGACCATCGCGGACGAGCCCGGGGTGCCCTTCGGCGGGGAGAAGAACTCCGGCCTCGGGCGGCTCAACGGGGAGTACACGGTGGACGCCTTCACCACGGTGAAGTGGATCTCGGTGCAGCACGGGCGGGCGCAGTTCCCGTTCTAGGCGCTCCCGTTCCGTGCGTTCCCGTTCCGTGCGCTCCTGTTCCAGGCGATCCCGTTCCGGGAGGTGCGGGCGCTCACGCGGCCCTGGCCTCCCGGCGGTAGCCGCCGGGGGCCAGGCCGAACTCCCGCTTGAACGCCTTCGCGAAGGCGTACTCCGAGCCGTACCCGGTCCTCGCGGCCACCGCCGTCAGCGGCGCCTCCGACTCGCGCAGCAGCCGGGCGGCGGTGGTCATCCGCCAGCGGGTCAGGTACGCCATCGGGGGCTCGCCCACCAGCGAGGTGAAGCGGCGGGCGAAGGCGGCCCGGGACAGGCCCGCCCGCTCCGCCAGGGACTCCACCGTCCACGGGGTCGACGGCGCCTCGTGGATGGCCGCCAGGGCCGGCGCCACCGCGGCGTCCCGCAGCGCGGCCGCCCAGCCCGCGGAGTCCGCGGCGGGGCGGTCCTCGAACCAGGCCCGCAGGATGTACAGCAGCAGCGAGTCGATCAGCGCCGGGACGATGCCGGCCGAGCCGATCCGCGGGTTCTCCAGCTCGGCGCCCAACAACTGGACGGCGGCCGCCAGTTCGGGGTGCCGGCCGTGCCGGGTCGGCAGCTGGATCAGGGCCGGCAGCTGGCGGACCATCGGGTGCGGCCGGGCCTGGTCCAGGTGGTAGTTGCCGCACAGCAGGCTGGTGCGGGCGCCGTCCCCGCCGATCGTCACGGTGCCGATCGGCGAGCCGTCCTCCACCCGGCAGGCCCGGGCGTCCACCGGCGGGGTGTCCGGGCTGTCCGCCAGGACGTGGCCCCGGGCGTCCCGCAGGAACACGACGTCCCCCGGGCTGAGCGGCACCGGGGCGCCCCCGATCTCCGGATCCACCGGGACCAGCCAGCAGGTGCCGTACAGCACCACGTGGAAGCCCGCCCCCACCACCGGGGGCAGCCGCAGCGCCCACGGCGCCCGGCCCTCGGTGCGTACGGACGCGGGGTGCGCCGTGCGCATCGACGCCAGTGCCTCGCTCAGGATGTCCACGACCCGCCCCCGGTGTTGTTCGTCGCCACGCCTCAGTCGACGGTCAGGACGACCTTGCCCCGGACGCTACCGGAGCCGACCAGCTCGTGCGCCCGGGCCGCCTCGTCGAGCGGGAACGACGCGGCGACGTGCGGGCGGATCCGGCCCTCGTCCACCAGCGCGGCGAGCGCCTCCAGGGAGGCGTAGTCGGGCTCGACGGAGACGCCCGCGAAGGTCCGCCCGGCGGCCTCGATCTCGGCGGCCAGCCCCAGGTTCCAGTGCTCCATGATGCTGACCAGCGTGCCGCCCGGCTTGAGCACCGCCAGGGCGCGGGTGCCCTCGGAGGAGGAGTCGAGGACGACGTCGACGTCGGAGACGGCCTCGGTGTAGTCGGTGGTCCGGTAGTCGATCACCTCGTCGGCGCCGAGCTCCCGCAGGAAGGCGTGCTTGGGCTCGCTCGCCAGCGCGATCACGTACGCGCCCCGGGCCTTGGCGATCTGCACGGCGAGGTGGCCGACGCCGCCGGCCGCGCGGTGCACCAGCACCCGGTCGCCCTCGCCGACCCCCGCCCGGTCGACCAGGCCCTGCCAGGCGGTCAGCGCGGCCAGCGGCAGCGCGGCGGCCTCGGCGTGGTCCAGGGAGGCGGGCTTGCGGGCCAGTTGGCGGGACGGCGCGGCCACGTACTCGGCGTACGCGCCGGCGGCCCGGGGGAAGAACGGCATCCCGTACACCTCCTCGCCGACCCGGTAGCGGGCGCCGGGGGCGGCCTCCTCGACCACCCCGGAGACGTCCCAGCCCACCGTGAACGACGGCTCGCCGAGCAGCGGGAGCGCCCCGGAGCGCACCGCCAGGTCCACCGGGTTCACCCCGGCCGCCTTCACCCGCACCAGCACCTCGCCGCTGCGCAGCGTCGGACGCTCCACCTCGGCCACCCGCAGGACCTCCGGGCCGCCGAACTCCTTCTGCACGATCGCACGCATCGCCACTCACCCTCGTCCGGTCCACCACCGGCCCCCCGTGGGGCCGTTCTCGATGTGTTCAACGGTAGGGAGACCGGACGAGCGGATGAATATCCCCAAGTCTCGGCTGGATGTCCGATCGTCTCGCCGGAGGAGCGGATCAGACGGGGTAGCGGACCAGGGCGTCGGTGGCGAGCTCGAAGTCGAAGGGGGCAGGGACGGGGACGCGGTCGCCGAACTTGCCGTTCCACTGCTGGTGGTAGCCGCCGTCGGAGGGCTCGGAGTAGAGGGTGATGTCGCCCTCGCGCGGGTCGATCAGGAGGTACAGCGGGATGCCCATCAACGGGTAGTCCCGGACCTTGCCGACGATGTCGTTCTCCGGGTTGGACGGGGAGACGATCTCGACTGCGATGGGCGCCTGTTCGGCAGGGATCTGGTTACCGCTCGAGTCCAGGGGAATGTACGTGAGGTCCGGGTTGCGTAGCTTGCCCACGTTGGGGGATGCGAGGTCCGAGTTCTCGCTCGGCATCATGCCGGACGGGCGGTGCGCATCGAACTGCTCGCGGATCAGCAGGAGATTGCGCTGATGGATCGCGGACGGGCCGGCCATCATGATGATCTCGTCGCCGGAGATCTCGATCTTCCATCCGGCCGGGGGAGTCAGGCTCTGCGCGTACTCGAGCAGCCGGGCGTGCCGGTCGGGGATCTGGAACTCGCTCATGGCTCCATTCTTCCACCGGGGAACGGCACGAAGGCCGTCCGCGCGGGGGCGGACGGCCTTCGTGGGGAGAGGCGTGACTAGAACACCGGCTGGCCGGCGCGGACGAGGCGCCAGGAGTTGGTGAAGAAGTCGGCGGGGTCGATGACGCCCTTGGCCTTGACCCAGGCGATCATGGTGTTGCGGATCTCGTCGGAGTTCGTCCAGACCACCTTGGCGGTGGCGACGTGCGGGAAGTTGCCGCCGCCGTTGGCGCGGTAGTTGTTGACCGCGAACACGAACTGGGCGGTGGGGTCGATCGGCTTGCCCTGGTAGGACAGGTTGACGATCCGGCTGCCCTTGGGCTGGGCGATGTCGATGTCGTAGCTCAGGCCGTAGACCGAGTCGTAGTTGTAGTCCGGGGTGGTCTCGGCGCCGGTCATGGCGTTCTTGTCGACCGGGGCGCCCGGGGCGAGCTGGTAGTAGTACTTGGCCGAGAACTCCAGGTAGTCCTTGAGCTGGGCGCCCGTCAGGACGCGGGCCTCCAGGGTGTTCTCGTAGATGTACAGGCCGGCCGCGTCGCGCAGCTTGACCTGGCCGGCCGGGATCAGCGCGGTGCGGTTGAACGGGGCGGCCTGGGCCAGGACCGGGAGGTTGGCGTACTGCCCGCCCGCCAGCGCGGCCTTGACGGCGTCGGCCTGGACCTTGCCGATCAGGTCGATGATCGGGGTGGCCTTGAACCGGGCCTCGGCGATCGACAGTTCGATCTTGCTGGTGCCGATGTTCTGGTTGACGTACGCGACGGTCTTCCTGTGCTGCTCGAGGATCGCGTTGCTGATCTCCGGGTTCTCCGGCACGGTGTTGGAGTTCAGCACCCGGGAGGAGACCGAGGCGACCTTCCAGTGGCCGTCGACGAACTCGACCTCGAAGTCGAAGCAGCTCAGGCGCTGGCCCCAGCACAGCGGCTCGGAGAGCACGACCGTCTTGCCGGTCTTCTTGTTGACGAGGAGACGCTGGGCGACCTCCTTGTGGGTGTGGCCCACCAGCACCGCGTCGATGTCCGGGACGGTCTGGGCCATCTCGCCGGAGGCGTCCTCGGGCCAGGGCAGCTGGTCGCCGTAGGTGGTCGGCTCGTCGATGCCGGAGTGGGCGGAGACCACGATGACGTCCGCGCCCGCGGCCTTCATCCGGGGCACGTACTTGGCGGCGGTCTCGACGATGCCCGGGAAGACCATCTGCCCGGCCACGTTGGCCTTGTCCCAGATCGCGATGCCGGGGTTGGTGAGGCCGAGGATGCCGACCTTGATCGGGGTGTCCTCGTCCAGCCACACCTCCTTGATCACGTACGGCTTGAAGGCCGGCTTCTCGTTCTTCGCGTGCAGGGCGTTGGCGCCGAGCAGCGGGAACTCCAGCTGGTCCTCGAAGGCCTTCACGGTGGGGATGCCGTAGTTGAACTCGTGGTTGCCGAGCGCGGCGGCGTCGTAGCCCATGAGGTTCATGGCGACGGCCATCGGGTGGTCCGGCACGTTGTCGCCGTCGGTGGCGATCGGCTCGACCCGGGCGTAGTAGTAGGACAGCTGGGTGCCCTGGATGATGTCACCGGAGTCGATGAGCAGGCAGCGGTCCCAGCCCTTCTCCTCGCGGACCTGGTTGGCCAGGGTGGAGATCTTGGCGAGGCCGACCGCGTTGTGGGCCTGGTCGACGTACTCGGCGTCGGTGAAGTAGTCCCAGTTGAGGACCCGGCCGTGCAGGTCGGTGGTGCCCATGACGGTGAAGGCCTGGCGGCGGGGCTGCTTCTTCTTGCCCTTGGCGGCCGCCGTGTCCGGCTCGGCGGCCGCGGCGGCGGGGGCGGCGGCGACGACGGCTCCGCCGGTCAGGGCGGCGCCGGCGGCGGTGGCGGCGGACCGGGTGACGAAGTCACGGCGGTTCAGCGACATGGACGACTCTCCCGAGTGGGGAACGACGGCGGATGGGCCGTCAAGTGGTGTGCGGATGAGGTGCGTGGCGCGTCCGCGAGAGCGGTGACGCGCGTAGAAGGACGCGCGTAGAAGTGTGCCGTGCGAGCCGGGCCGCTGGATAGCCCTCCGACGTTTCCAACAGGTGAGATCTTGGCGACTCGTTCGTGACCGGGATGGGCGGAGAAAGGGGTGGTACCGGGGCGGGACGGTCGAATTCCGGCCACCCCGTTCCCTGCCGACGGCCACCCCTTTCCCCGCCTCCGGGGTTCGCTGCTCCGCCTCCGGGCCGGCCCGTCGGAGGGTCAGCCCAGTTCGGCGGAGAGCTGCTTCACCTCCCGGCCCAGCTCCGCCGCCGGGTCCGGCGCGTCCGGCTCCGCCCACGGCAGCCAGGCCCGGGCCCGCAGGTAGCCGTCCACCGCGACCGGCAGCCGGTGCCGGACGATCGGGTCGACCACCGCACCGGGCCCCGCCTCGCGCAGCGCCACCAGCAGGGTGTCCACCCCGGCCGAGGCCGGCAGCGGCACGCTCGCCAGGTAGCCGGTCAGCACCTCCAGCTCGGTGTGCACCGGAACGGGCCGCGGCGGGGTGGGCGGCTCCGGCGGCTCAGGCGGTTCCGGCGGTTCGGGCCGCGCCGTCCGGCCGGGCGCCAGCAGCGCGCCCACCCCGTACAGCCCCGCCACCACCCCCGGCCACCACGACCCGCCCAGGCCCGCGAAGTGCAGCCCCAGCCCGACCGCCCCGCCCCCGCAGCCGGCCAGGTTCCTGGTCGACTCCAGGTAGCCCAGCAGCAGCCGGCCCATCCCGGCGCGGTTACTGGTAGCCACGGATCTCCTCGAACACCCCGTCCAGCGAACCCCCGCCGTCGAACAGCTTGCCCCCGCTCACGTCCGCGATCCCCTGCAACTGGCTCACCGCCGCCTCCCCGAACTTGATCGGGAACACCGGGATCGACTTCTCCGCCGACGGCAGCCCGTCGTGGAAGCGCTTGAAGTCCCCGTCCGTCGCGCCCTCGTTGCTCTCCCCGTCCGTCATCAGCACGATCGAGGTGAACCGGTCGTCCCCCGCCGCCTTCTGCTGCGTCTCGATCACCCGGTACGCCTGCTCCAGCGAGTCGTACAGCGCCGTACCGCCCTCGGCCCGCAGCGACTGGACGTCGGCGTTGATCGACGCCAGCTCGGACTCCGGACCGGGCCGGCTCCCCGAAGCCGGGACGACATGGGTCTTCGACCACTTCACCGAGGACGCGAAGGAGATCAGCGTCACCTCCTCGCGGTCCCGGAAGCGGCGCAGCCCCCGGGTGTCGTCCGTGCCGGTCAGCCGGCCCAGCGCCGCCTTGAGCGAGGCCAGCCGCTGGCCGTCCATCGAACCCGAGGTGTCCAGCACGTACACCGTCCGGGACGGGCGGCGCAGTTCGTTCTGGTACGAGGCCAGCAGGCCGTCCGCCACCTCCCGGGTGCCCGGGAACGGCAGCTCGCGGCGGCGGTCGGTGGGCAGCCCAGCCGCCGGGGCCACCCCCGCCGTCACCGGGCGGCGCAGCGTCAGCTCCGAGATGCGCTTCTGCACGTCCTCCTTCAACAGGTAGCCGACCAGCCGCTGGAAGGACTCCCGCTCGCCCTGCCCCGCCGAGGACAGCAGCGACAGCGGGTAGTCCGCCGACACCACGCCGTCCACCGGGCGCACCACCGTCAGCCGCTGGTCCGCCGGCAGGGTCCGGTTCAGCGACAGCAGCACCGACTCGTAGTTCACCAGGGCGCCGACCCGGCCCGGCTCGGCCTTGGCGTAGGCCTGCGCCAGCCAGCCCGAGGAACCCGAGGTCAGCTTCTGGCCGGTGAAGAACTGCTTCAGCTGCGGCGTCGCCTTCTGCACGTCCGGCGCGGTCAGCGCCGCGCCCGCCCCGGAGAACGCCGAGGCCACCGCGACCAGCGCGGAGAAGCCGGAGTTGGAGCGCGACGGGTCGGACATCCCGTACGACAGCTTCCCGGCCGCGGCCGCGTCGCCGATCTGCGCCCAGGTCACCTTCGAACCGTCCCCCCAGCCCAGGTCGGCGAGGACCGAGGACCGCACCCCCACGGCCACCGGGGAGACCATCACCGGGGTCTCCGACAGCACCTTGGACCGGCCGGCCGGATCCAGCCGCAGGTACTGGTTCGACGGGAACCAGACCGCGTCGTACTTGCCGTCCGCCCGACCGGCGGAGATGGTGTCCGCGCCGTCCAGCGTGCCGCCGAACGCGAGTTGGACCGTCACCCCGGTCGCCTTCCGGGCGTCGTCCAGGACCGGTTGCAGGTCCTGGAGTTCACTGCCGGCCAGGACCCGCAGCACCCCGGGGCGCGCGGTCCCGGCCAGCGTGCCGGACGGGTCCGGGGGCGGCGTCGGCCCCGGGGCCGGCGAGGAGGTGCAGGCGGCCAGCGCGGCGAGCACCGCCGCCAGCACGGCGGCCAGCCGGGCGGGCCGCTTCGTCCGGAGGTTCACTTCGGGCTCCCCTTCGCCGCCTTGGTCAGCTTGGTCAGGTTGTCCAACGACGGGACGGTCGCCTGCTTCACCTTCGCCGCGTTCAGGTCCTGGGCGAGGACCGGCTGCTTGACGCCCTTCACCCGGTCGGCGAACGCGTCGTGGCCGGCCTGCGGACGGAAGCCGAACCTGATCTCCAGGGCGATCAGCGCCGGGTCGTTCTGCAGCAGCCCGGCCAGCTTCCGGCCGTTCTCGGTGCGGGCGATGATCGTGTGGTCCGAGTACGCCGTGGTGTCCGGGTACATCACCACCATGTCCCCGGTCGGCTGGCCCTGCACCGCCATCGCGGCGACCTGCGACTCGTAGCCGAAGATCAGCGGATTGCCGACCCCCGCCAGGAAGTCCCGGAACGGCTCGTCACTGCTGCTCTTCTGGCCGCCCTGCAACGCCGTCGCCTGGTACAGCACCGGCCGGGCCGCCTCCACGCCCTGGTCGTCGGAGACCACCAGGTTGCCGTTCAGGACGTACGACAGCAGCGCGACGTAGAGCGCGCCCGAGGACGAGCTCTCCGGATCCGTGGTGGTGACGAAGATCGGGCCCGACAACTCCGCGTGGCCCTTCGCGCCCGGCAGGTCCTGCCACTTGCTGCCCTTCTTGAGGGCGTTGACGTACTCGTCCATCCTGAACGTCCAGACGCCGCTCGCATCGTCCAGCGCCGCCAGGTTGCTGTCCCGCAGGATCTGCGCGACCGGCGCGTGCGCCACCACCACCAACGGCGAGTAGAACGGCACCAGCGGAGAGTCCTGCAACCCCCAGTTGCGCTGGATCTCGCGGGCCGGAGCCGTGCTCGCCGGAAAGGCGAAGTCCAGCCCGGACGCGCTCCGCGCCTGCTCGCTCATCGTCCAGGAACCGGTCGAATCGGCGTGCACCTCCACGCCCTGCTTCGCCAACTCGGCCTTCACCTCCGGGCTTTCGAAGAACGCCCGCTTCTCCGAACCGATCAGCCCGGTGACCGCGACCGTCCTCACCGGATCGGCCCCCCCGCCGTCCGGGACCAGCGCGTACGTCACCCCGCCCAACAGGGCCAGGGCCGCGATCACCCCCAGAGCGCGTCGTCTCATCGCGCGCGCCTCCCCCCTCATCGCCGCAACACCCCCGGGTGCGACACCCGGGGGTGACGAGCGTCCCGCCGGGCGGGGAGCGCGGACGGAAGGTGCGGTGAACCGGGGGTGAACACCGTTTCACGGAATCGCATCGGCCGGGGCACCCGGGAGACGCCCGAGGACGGCCCTCGCACACCGGTCCGAGGATGTGTCAGATTGTTCAACTCGCCTTACGGCAAAGGTCATCCCGCAGTCCGGACCCGCGTCGAGGTTACGCACCGGTAATGCCTACCCTCAGCAGTATGCGCCGAGCAAAAATCGTCTGCACCCTCGGGCCGGCCACCGACTCGTACGACCAGATCAAGACCCTGGTCGACGCCGGAATGGACATCGCCCGATTCAACCTCAGCCACGGCACCCACGCCGAGCACGAGGAACGCTACCGTCGGGTCCGCAAGGCCGCCGACGAAACCGGCCGGAGCGTCGGCGTCCTCGCCGACCTCCAAGGCCCGAAGATCCGACTCGACACCTTCGCCCACGGGCCCGTACTCCTCGAACGCGGCGACGAGTTCACCATCTCCACCGACAACGGCGTCGTGGGGGACAAGGACATCTGCGGCACCACCTACGCCGGCCTCGCCGGCGACGTCAGCCGCGGCGAACGCATCCTCGTCGACGACGGCCGCGTCACCCTGGAGGTCGTCGCCGTCGACGGACCGCGGGTGCGGTGCCTCGTCATCGAAGGCGGACTCGTCTCCGACCACAAGGGCCTCAACCTCCCCGGCGTCGCCGTCTCCGTCCCCGCACTCAGCGACAAGGACGTCGCCGACCTGCGGTGGGCGCTGCGCACCGGCGCCGACCTGATCGCGCTCTCCTTCGTCCGCAGCGGGCGCGACATCGAGGACGTGCACCGAGTGATGGCCGAGGAGGGACGCCACGTCCCGGTCATCGCCAAGATCGAGAAGCCGCAGGCGGTCGAGAACCTCGACTCCATCGTGGACGCCTTCGACGGCATCATGGTGGCCCGCGGGGACCTGGGCGTGGAGATGCCCCTCGAACAGGTCCCGCTGGTCCAGAAGCGCGCCGTCAAACTGGCCAGGCGCAACGCCAAGCCCGTCATCGTGGCGACCCAGATGCTCGACTCGATGATCAACGCCTCCCGGCCCACCCGCGCCGAGGCCTCCGACGTCGCCAACGCGGTGCTGGACGGCACCGACGCGGTGATGCTCAGCGGCGAGACCTCCGTCGGCAAGTTCCCGGTCGAGACCGTCAAGACCATGGGCCGGATCATCGAAGCCGCCGAGAACGACATCCTGGCCGCGGGCCTGCCCCCGCTGACCACCGGCAGCAAGCCGCGGACCCAGGGCGGCGCCGTCGCCCGCGCGGCCGCCGAGATCGGCGACTTCCTGCACGCCAAGTACCTGATCGCCTTCACCCAGTCCGGCGACACCGCCCGGCGGCTCACCCGCTACCGCTCTCCCATCCCGGTGCTCGCCTTCACCTACGAACCGGCCGTGCGCAGCCAACTCGCCCTCACCTGGGGCGTGGAGACCTTCCTCGGCCCCTTCGCTCCGACCACCGACCAGATGGTCGAACAGGTCGACGCGGCGCTGCTCTCCCTCGGCCGCTGCCAGAAGGGCGACATCGTCGTCATCACCGCCGGCTCCCCGCCCGGCCTGGCCGGCTCCACCAACCTCGTCCGCGTCCACCACGTGGGGACCCTGGACGACTGAGCGGTACTCGAACGGTTGCGCGTGGGCGGCGTCCCCCGTTGGGAGGGATGCCGCCCGTGGGCCGTCGGATCCGCGTGAGAGCGTGCTGGCGTCTCCATAACATCCGTGTTATGACTTGGGGAGAGGTGGAACTCGAACCGGAGGTTCGGGACTGGATCCGCGCACTGAGCCAGGACGATCAGGAGACGGTCGCCTTCTACGTCGAACTGCTCGCCGTCCGCGGGCCCTTGCTGAGCGAGCCGCACAGTCGGCAACTCGACGGCAAACTCCGGGAACTGCGCTTCCACCTGAACGAATCGGACCTGCGGATCACCTACTGGATCGCGTCGGGCAGGAGGATCATCCTGCTGACGGTGTTCCGCAAGACCCGGATGCGGGAGGCCGGCGAGGTCGACCGCGCGAGACGGGCGTTGCGCCGTTGCGTGGCCGAGCAGCACACCGTTGACGAGGACGAGGAGTGGGCGAGATGAGCGAGCGCACGTCCTGGCGCGCCATGCGTGAGGAGATTCTGAACCGTCCCGGCGCCGGCGCGGCGTACGAGGCCGCGCGGATCCGGTTCGAGCTCGGGGAGAAGGTCAGGCTGCGCCGGGAGGCCCTCGGCATGACCCAGGCACAGCTGGCCGCGGCGATCGGCATGCAGCAGCCGGCGGTGGCGCGGTTCGAGGCCGGAGCAACGATGCCCACGATCGTGGTTCTGGAGCGGTTCGCCGAGGCGCTCGGCATGAGGCTCACGGTCGAGCTGGAGCCGCTGGACCGGGCGAGCTGAGCGACGCGTCGGGGCGTTCACCCGCAGCGGTGACAACACACGTCAACCGCATCTCCTTCGGATGGAAGGAGGACGTACCCCGAGTGGGATTCGAACCCACGCTGGATGGTGTTTGAGACCACTGCCTCTACCGCTGGGCTATCGGGGCCCGCCCCAGAATCGAAGGCTGGCCCCGACCCTGAGTGCCCTAAACATACCGTGTCTGGGTACCCTCGTGCATGCAGTACCCCGCCGGAACTAGGAGCCCCGTGAGCACCGCCGACGAGCAGGCACAGCCGCTTGAGACCGATATGCCCCAGATCACCCGGATCGTGATCGCCGAGGACGAGGCGCTGATCCGTCTCGACCTCAAGGAGATGCTCGAAGAGGAGGGGTACACCGTCGTCGGTGAGGCCGGGGACGGGGAGACGGCGGTGCGGCTGGTGCAGGAGCTCAAGCCGGATCTGGCGATCTTCGACGTGAAGATGCCGATCCTGGACGGGCTGTCGGCCGCCGAGCAGATCCACGAGCAGCACCTGGCGCCGGTGCTGATGCTGACGGCGTTCTCGCAGCGGGAGCTGGTGGACCGGGCGCGGGACGCCGGGGCGATGGCGTACATCGTGAAGCCGTTCTCGAAGTCGGACCTGGTGCCGGCGATCGAGATGGCGGTGTCGCGGTACACCGAGATGCGGGAGCTGGAGAAGGAGATCGGGGATCTCACCCAGCGGCTGGAGACCCGGAAGCTGGTGGACCGCGCCAAGGGTGTGCTGCAGACGAAGTTCGGGCTGAACGAGCCGGCCGCGTTCCGGTGGATCCAGAAGACCTCGATGGACCGGCGGATGACGATGGCGGCGGTGGCCGAGGCGGTCATCGAGGAGGGCGAGGCCCAGGACCGCAAGAAGGCCGACGAGGCCGACAAGCCGGAGTAGAAGAGTGTGGAAGGGCCCGGCGGATCGGATCCGCCGGGCCCTTCGCGTGTGCGGGGTCAGTCCTCGCCGAGGTAGGCCTTGCGGACGGACTCGTCGTGGAGGAGGTCGGCGCCCGTCCCGGAGAGGACGATGCGGCCGGTCTCCATGACGTAGCCGCGGTCGGAGAGCGACAGGGCGGCCTGGGCGTTCTGTTCGACCAGGAGGATGGTCGTGCCGCTGGCCTTGAGCTCGACGATGGTGGACATGATCTTCTGCATCATCAGCGGGGAGAGGCCCATCGAGGGCTCGTCCAGCATGAGCAGCTTGGGCTGGGACATCAGGGCCCGGCCCATGGCGAGCATCTGCTGCTCGCCGCCGGACAGCGTGCCGGCGGCCTGCTTGCGGCGTTCGCCGAGGATCGGGAAGAGGGTGTAGGCCCGTTCCACGTCGGCCTGGATGCCGGCGGTGTCGGTGCGCAGGAAGGCGCCGAGGAGGAGGTTCTCCTCGATGGTCATGCGGGGGAAGATGTGCCGGCCCTCGGGGGAGTGGGCGAGGCCGAGGGCGACGATCTTGTGGGCGGGGACGGTGCTGAGGTCCTGGCCGTCGAAGGTGATCCGGCCGGCGGTGGGCTTGAGGAGGCCGGAGAGGGTGCGCAGGGTGGTGGTCTTGCCGGCGCCGTTGGTGCCGATGAGGGTGGTGACCTCGCCCTGTTCGACGGTGAAGCTGATGCCCTTGACGGCTTCGATCTTGCCGTAGGCGACGCGGAGGTCCTCGACCTCGAGGAGTGCGGTCACTTGGGGTCCTCCGGTGTTGCGGGGGTTTCGAGCGGGGCGCCGAGGTAGGCGGTGATGACGCGTTCGTCGTTCTGGACGGTCTCGCGGTCGCCTTCGACGATCTTCTGGCCCTGGACGAGGACGGCGGTGCGGTCGCAGAGGTTGAAGATGAACCGCATGTCGTGCTCGATGACGAGGATGGAGATGCCGCGGTCGCGGATGGCGAAGACGAGTTCCTCGGCGGCGCGGGTCTCCTGCGGGTTCATGCCCGCGGTGGGTTCGTCGAGGAGCAGCAGGCCGGGGTCGGAGGCGAGGGCGCGGGCGATCTCCAGCTTGCGCTGTTCGCCGTAGGGGAGGTTGCGGGCGAGGTGGTCGGCCTTCTCGGCGAGGCCGGTGAAGGCGAGGAGTTCCATGGCCTTCTCGCGGCTCTCGGCCTCGGCGCGGTGGTAGCGGGGGCCGCGGAGGATGGCGGCGAAGATGCCTTCCTTGGTGCGGCTGTGCCGGCCGACGAGGACGTTCTCCAGGACGGTCATGTTGGCGAAGAGCCGGATGTTCTGGAAGGTGCGGGCGATGCCGGCCTGGGTGACGAGGTGGGGCTTGGGGGGCAGTTGGGTGCCGCGGTAGCGGACGGTGCCCTCGGTGGGGACGTAGAGGCCGGTGAGGCAGTTGAAGAAGGTGGTCTTGCCGGCGCCGTTGGGGCCGATGAGGCCGATGATCTCGCCCTCGCCGACGGTGAGGGAGACGTCGTTGACGGCGGTGAGGCCGCCGAAGCGCATGGTGACGCCGGTGACGTCGAGCAGGGGGGGTGCGGTCGGTGGCGTTGCGGTGGTGGTCATCTGGCGCGTCACGCCCCTGCCTTGGTGAGTGCGCCCGGTTCGCCGGTGGGCTGGGCCGGGATGGCGGCTTCGTGGAACTCGAGTTGGCGGCGCCGGTTGGGGATGAGTCCTTCGGGGCGCACGCGCATCAGGACGATGAGGGCGGCGCCGAAGGCGAGGAGCTGGTAGTCGGAGAGGAATTCCAGCTTCTTGGGGATGAGGAAGAGGAGGGTGGCGCCGGCCAGGGGGCCGCTGATGGTGCCCATGCCGCCGAGGATGACGGCGGCGAGCAGGAAGGCGGAGTTGGGCGGGAGGGCCTCGGCGAAGGTGTACTGGTCGGGGGTGACGGTGTAGCTGACGTGGGCCTGGACGGTGCCGGCCAGGCCGGCGAGGCAGGCGCCGAGGGCGAAGGCGAGGAGCTTGAGGCGGAAGCCGTTGATGCCCATGGCCTCGGCGGCGGTCTCGTCCTCGCGGATGGCGACCCAGGCGCGGCCGATGCGGGAGTTGCCGACGCGGGCGAAGATCAGTACGACGACGGCGGTGACCAGCAGCATCAGCAGGTAGTAGTTGGAGAAGCGGCCGAGTTCGATGCCGGCGACGGTGTGCGGCTTGCCGAGGTCGAAGCCGAAGATCTCCAGGTCGGGGATGCGGGGGATGCCGTTGGAGCCGTTGGTGATCTTGGGGCCGGTGGTGCCGTTGAGGTTGAGCATGGTGATGCGGAAGATCTCGCCGAAGCCGAGGGTGACGATGGCGAGGTAGTCGCCGCGCAGCCGCAGGGTGGGGGCGCCGATCAGGACGCCGAAGACCATGGAGACGGCGGCGCCGGTGAGCATCGCGGCCCAGAACGGGAACTGGACGTGGATGGGCGAGGCGGGGGAGCCGGAGACCAGGGCGGCGGCGTAGGCGCCGACGCCGAGGAAGGCGACGTACCCGAGGTCGAGCAGGCCGGCGAGGCCGACGACGATGTTGAGGCCGAGGGCGACGGTGGCGAAGATCAGGATGTTGGTGGCGACCGAGGTGTACTGGTCGCTGCTCTGGGTGAAGGGGAAGCTGGCGGCGGCGGCGAAGGCGGCGCCGGTGGTGACCGGGCGGTACTTGACGGTCAGGGCGCGCAGCCGGCCGAGCAGTCCGGACTTGGCGAGGGCGGCGATCGAGGGGGCGGCGAGCAGCAGGTAGCAGATGAAGAGTTCGCCGTACTCGGTGTCGATGCCGAAGGTGATCGCGTACAGGCCGAGTCCGAAGGCCAGGACGATGAGCAGGACCTCGGCCCAGGAGGGGAGTTGGCGGGCCGCGGGGAGCGGGCGCTCGACGGTGCCGAGGCGGATCCGGCTGTTGGCGAGGTGGCCGAGCTGGAGGAGCAGGACGACGCCGGCGGCGATGGCGAGGGCGCCGGCGAGGGCGGTCATGACCGGGGCGACGGGCTGGTCGTCGGGGATGGCGTGGGCGGCGAACCAGCCGACGGGCGCGACGGGGACGAGCAGGAAGAGCCGCTTGTCGAGGATGCGCAGCGGGACGGCGGTGCGCCGGTCGAGGGGGAGGCCGAGGGCGCCGGTGATGCCGAGCAGGCCGCCGGCGGCGAGGACCCAGCCGCCGGGTTCGAGGTTGGCGAGGCCGCCGAGTTCGACGGAGATGGCGGTGACGGAGTAGGCGGCGACGGCGAGGGCGCCGGTGGCGGCGTACAGGACGGCGTTGTTGCTGCGGCTGGGGGCGGCCCAGCGCAGGCCGGGGACGCCCTGGCCGGCGAGCAGCAGGACGAGGGTGAGGACGCCGGCGACGACGGCGAGCCACTGGAGCCCGGCGGGGGAGCCGTAGTAGGTGAGGTCGCCGGGGAAGTCGCTGGTCCAGGTCCAGGACATGGCGGCGGAGGCGGCGGTGAGCAGGGCGCCGAGGCCGGTGAGGGCGGTGGCGGCGGTGGCGGGCAGGGGGATGACCGGGGTGGTCTCGGTGCTGGTGGTGGTCATGGTGGTCACGCCCTGTCCGAGACGCGCTCGCCGAGCAGGCCCTGTGGCCGGACGAGGAGTACGAGGATGAGGAGTACGAAGGCCCAGACGTCCTTCCAGGCGCCGCCTCCGAAGAGGTGCATGCCGGGCAGGTGCTGGATGTAGCCGGTGGCGAGGGCTTCGGCGAGGCCGAGGGCGAGGCCGCCGAGCATGGCGCCGTAGATGTTGCCGATGCCGCCGAGGACGGCGGCGGTGAAGGCCTTGAGGCCGAGGATGAAGCCCATCCGGAAGTCGACCTGGCCGCTGCGCAGTCCGTAGGCGACGGCGGCGACGGCGGCGAACGCGGCGCCGATGGCGAAGGCCATGACGATGATGCGGTCGGTGTCGATGCCCATCAGCTTGGCGGTGTCGGGGTCCTGGCTGGTGGCCTGCATGGCGCGGCCGGAGCGGGTGCGGGTGACGAACCAGCCGAGGGCGAGCATGCACAGCGGGGCGGCGATGATCAGGAAGATGTCGCTGCGCTGGATGGTGACGGAGCCGAGGCTGAACGGGTCGCCGGGGAGCTTGGGGAAGACCCTGGCCTTCTTGGCGTCCGGGTAGAAGGAGAAGACGAGCTGCTGGAGGAAGATGGACAGCCCGATCGCGGTGATCAGGGGGGCGAGGCGGGGGGCGTTGCGCAGCGGCCGGTAGGCGAAGCGCTCGGCGGCGACGGCGGTGAGGGTGGAGACCAGGATGCCGGCGATCAGCATGAGGGGTAGGGCCAGCCACAGGGTGGTGCCGCCGGGGAGGGCGAGGTAGGCGGTCAGGGCGCCGAAGCCGCCGACCATGACGATCTCGCCGTGGGCGAAGTTGATGAGCTGGACGATGCCGTAGACCATCGTGTAGCCGATCGCGACGAGTCCGTAGAGGGCGCCGAGGATCAGGCCGTTGGCCAGCTGCTGCGGTAGGTCGTGCACCGCTGGGCCTCCGTAGTGCGTTCGGGGGTGTCCGCGTGGGTGGTGGATGTGGGGGCGGGGGGGGGGGGGCGGGTGCCACCGGCCGCCCCGGCGCGGGGTGTGGTGGGGCGCCGGGCGGCGGGAGGCAGGATAGTGACGTGAAAAACACAACCCCAAAAAACCAAAAAGA
>NZ_JBHZCY010000049.1:25675-31136 GCF_042786665.1 Kitasatospora sp. NPDC059146
CAGCGCGTGCGCCACGGAGTCCTGGGGGGGCCCCGGGGGGCGCCCCCGCGCGCTGGTGGTTCGGTGGGGCCGGCCGGTGTGTCAGCCGTTGAAGGTGCCGGACTTCTCCACGGCCCACTTGCCGTCCTTGACGGTGTAGACGGTGAGCTGCTTGTTGGTGGTGTCGCCGAACTCGTCGAACGAGACCTTGCCGGTGACGCCGTCGAAGGAGACCTTCTGGACGGCGTCGCGGACGGTCTTGCGCAGGCCGTCGCCGGTGGGGAGCTTGCCGTTGTTGCTGGTCACGACGGACTTGACGGCCTGGATGATGGCCCAGGCGCTGTCGTAGGAGTAGCCGCCGTAGGTCTCGTAGGCGTCCTTGTAGCCGGCGGCCTTGTAGTCGGCGATGTACTTCTTGGCGGTGTCGAGGGACTCGACGGGCAGGCCGACGGCGGTGGCGAAGTCGCCCTGGCTCTTGGGGTTGAGCTTGATGAAGTCGCCGCTCTGGATGCCGTCGCCGCCCATCAGGGGGATGGCGACGCCGGCGTCCTTGAGCTGGAGGGAGAGCGGGCCGGCGGCGGGGTACTCGCCGCCGTAGTAGACGGCGTCGGCGCCGGAGGCCTTGACCTTGGTGACGATGGCGGAGAAGTCGCGGTCGTCGGGGTTGACGTGCTCCTCGCCGGCCAGGGTGCCGCCGAGCTTGGTGAACTCGCCCTTGAAGGTGGAGGCGAGGCCGGCGCCGTAGGTCTTCTGGTCGTCGATCAGGAAGACCTTGGTCTTCTTGGCGTCGTTGTAGAGGAACTGGGCGGCGAAGGGGCCCTGGACGGCGTCGGTGGTGGCGGTGCGGAAGTAGGACTTGAAGGGGCGCTTCTTGTCGCCGCTGGCCCACTTCTCGCCCTGGCTGAGGGCGACGCCGGTGTTGGCGGGGGAGATCTCGGTGAGGCTCGCGTCGTCGAAGATCTGCTGCATGGACTGGGCCACGCTGGAGTTGAGCGGGCCGACGACGCCGAGGACCTTGGGGTCGCCGACGAGCTGGGTGGCGTTCTGCTGGCCGGGGGCGGGCTTGGCGGTGTCGTCGAGGGCCTTGACCTCGAACTTGACGCCGGGGACCTCGTTGGTCGCGTTGGCGTTCTTGACGGCGAGGTCGACGGAGTTGCGGATGCCGAGGCCGAGGGCGGAGAGGTCGCCGGTGAGCGGGGCGTCGACGCCGATGACGACGGTGGTGGAGCCGCTGTCCTTGCCGCCGGCGGTGTCGCCGGACTTCCCGCCGCGGGAGCCGCAGGCGGTGAGGCTGAGGGCGCCGATCACGGCAATGCTCACGACAATTGCGGAACGATGACGCACGAGGGTCCCCATTCGGTTCAGGAGGCGCCCGCGCCTGAGTGGCGGGAGCCGGGATGCGCGGAGGGCCGGGCCCATTCCGGATGGCGCGGTGACTGGCCGTGACTCTAGATGCCCTTGGGCGGCTCGGGCAGTGCTGTGGGCAGGCTGTGATTCTCTTGTTATGAGCACACGGAGCATTTGTCTCAGCATGTGGTCGTTCCGGTTCGACCGATCCTGAACTGCTGGGCGTTTACGCGCTGGTGGAGGGATGTAAGGGCCAGAAATGGGGGTTGCAGCTGGCAGCGTCGATAATCGGACAGGGGTGTCCGGTGTACTGCATTCGACCGTGCACGTCCGCATTTCGGACGACGGGGGTGCGGCGAAGAGGTTCCGCGTCGCGAGGGCCGCGGAACTGTCACCTGCTGGGATTTCCCACCTGTTACGCAGTGTTACAGGTTTGGGGGCGCGCCGAGCGCGTCCGGACATGCCGGCGCCCCCTCGTTCAGACCAACGCCTGCCCAGGGTGGCGGAAGGTCAAACAAGGGGGCGGGAAAGAGACTTGATGTCTTAGGTGGTGAACTGCTGCTGCCCGGAGGCCCGTTGTCCCCTCCGGGGAGGCCGTCGCGCTTCCCGGGGGCCCGTTACAGGTCGCGCAGCATGCAGGTCAGCCGGCAGCTGGTGATCCGCTTGCCGGTGTCGTCGGTGATCGCGATCTCGTACGTCGCGGCGGTGCGGCCCTTGAACACCGCCGTCGCCACGCCGGTGACCAGGCCGGAGGTGGCCGAGCGGTGGTGGGTGGCGTTGAGGTCCACGCCCACCGCGTACCGGCCCGGGCCGGCGTGCAGCATCGCGCCGATCGAGCCGAGGGTCTCCGCCAGCGCCGCCGAGGCGCCGCCGTGCAGCAGCCCGTACGGCTGCTGGTTGCCCTCCACCGGCATGGTGCCGACGACCCGGTCGCCGGAGGCCTCGACGATCCGGATGCCGAGCTTCTCGCCGAGGTGGCCGCCGGAGAAGGTCTCCGGGTTCACCCCGAGCTTGGCGAAGTGGTCCAGCACGTCCTGCGGGACGTTCAGGACGGGGGCCGGGGCCGGGGTGCCGTCGGAGGCGCCGTCGGTGGCGGTGCCGGGGGCGGTGTCGGGGGCCGCGTCGGTCATCGGGGGAACTCCTGCCGCTCTGGGGTGACGTCGTCGTGCTGCCTGTGATCGTACGACCGTCCTACTCACTGGTACCGGGCCAGGACCGACCGGCGCGGCGCCCCTTTTGTCGGTGCCGGGCCATAGGATCGGGGACCGGTAGTGGAATCGGCAGGAACGGACGTTGACGTGGCTACGCAGAGTACGGACAAGGGCGCGACGGGTGGCGGCGGGGCCGGCCCGCGACCCCGGCTGATGCTGCTCGACGGGCACTCGATGGCCTACCGGGCCTTCTACGCCCTGCCCGTGGAGAACTTCAACACCTCCACCGGACAGCCCACCAACGCGGTCTACGGCTTCGCCTCGATGCTCGCCAACACCGTCCGGGACGAACGGCCCACCCACCTCGCCGTCGCCTTCGACCTCTCCCGGCAGACCTTCCGCTCCGCCGAGTTCCCCGACTACAAGGCCAACCGGGCCAAGACGCCGGACGAGTTCAAGAGCCAGATCGGCCTGATCGGCGAACTCCTCGACGCCATGCACGTCCCCCGGATGACGGTCGAGGGCTTCGAGGCCGACGACATCATCGCCACCCTCGCCACCGCCGCCGAAGCGGCCGGCTACGACGTCGACATCGTCACCGGCGACCGCGACTCCCTCCAACTCGTCACCGACCACGTCACCGTGCTCTACCCGACCAAGGGCGTCTCCGAGCTCACCCGCTTCACCCCGGAGAAGGTCACCGAGAAGTACGGCGTCACCCCGCGCCAGTACCCCGACCTCGCCGCCCTGCGCGGCGACCCGTCCGACAACCTGCCGGGCATCCCCGGCGTCGGCGAGAAGACCGCCGCCAAGTGGGTCAACCAGTTCGGCTCCTTCGACGAACTCGTCGCCCGCGCCGACGAGGTGAAGGGCAAGATCGGCGAGAAGCTGCGCGACCACCTCGACTCGGTCAAGCGCAACCGGGTGCTCACCGAGCTGGTCCGCGACGTCGAACTCCCGCTGGGCGTCCCCGACCTGGCCCGGCAGTCCTTCGACCGGGACGCCGTCGGCACCCTGATGGAGTCGCTCGAGTTCCGCAACGCCAACTTCCGCGACCGGGTGTTCGGGATCGACCCGGCCGGCGCCGCCGAGGCCGCCGAGGCCGAACTCGCCCCCGGCGTCGAGGTCGACGGCGAACTCCTCACCGACCCGGGCACGCTCGCCGCCTGGCTGCGCGAGCACGCCTCCGACGACAAGGCGCCGGTGGCGCTGGCCGCCGTCTACCAGTGGGCCCTCGGCACCGGCGAGGTCACCGAAGTCGCCCTCGCCGTCGGGGATTCCGCCGCCTGGTTCGACCCGGCGCAGCTCGCCGAGGAGGACGAGCGGGCCTTCGCCGACTGGCTCGCCGACCCGGCCGCCCCCAAGGCCCTGCACATCGCCAAGCAGGTCATGCGGGCCTTCGCCGAACGCGGCTGGACGATCGCCGGGGTCGTCGCCGACACCGCGCTCGCCGCCTACCTGGAGAAGCCCGGCCGCCGCACCTTCACCCTGGAGGTGCTCGCCGAGGAGTACCTGGCCCGCTCGCTCACCCCGGCCGCCCCCGCCGCCGAGAGCGGCCAACTCGCCTTCGACGCACCCGAGGACGACGGCGTCGACGCCGAGGCCGCGCGCGCCCAGGCGCTCATGCTCCAGGCCCGCGCCGTGCTCGACCTCGCCGCGCTCTTCGACACCCGCCTCGCCGAGGTCGGCGCCGCCGGGCTGCTGCACGACATGGAACTGCCCATCGCCGCCCT
This sequence comes from Kitasatospora sp. NPDC059146, assembly GCF_042786665.1. Taxonomy (NCBI): domain Bacteria; kingdom Bacillati; phylum Actinomycetota; class Actinomycetes; order Kitasatosporales; family Streptomycetaceae; genus Kitasatospora; species Kitasatospora sp. NPDC059146. Next base: position 29,886 of record NZ_JBHZCY010000049.1, read on the forward strand.
CCTCGCCCGGATGGAGCGCCACGGCATCGCCGCCGACCGCGACTGGCTCACCCGGCTCGAAGCCCAGTTCGCGGCCGAGATCCAGCGCTGCGTCGAGGAGGCCCACGCCGCCGCCGGGCGCGAGTTCAACCTCGGCTCGCCCAAGCAGCTGCAGGAGATCCTGTTCGGCGAACTCGCCCTCCCCAAGACCAAGAAGATCAAGACCGGCTACACCACCGACGCCGACGCGCTCACCTGGCTCGCCACCCAGACCGACAACGAACTGCCGGTCATCCTGCTGCGCCACCGCGACCAGGCCAAGCTGCGCACCACCGTCGAGGGCCTGCTCAAGACCGTCTCCCCGCAGGGCCGGATCCACACCACCTTCAACCAGATGGTCGCCGCCACCGGCCGGCTCTCCTCGCAGGACCCGAACCTGCAGAACATCCCGGTCCGCACCGAGGAGGGGCGCGCCATCCGCCGCGCCTTCGTCGTCGGGGCCGGCTACGAGTCGCTGCTCACCGCCGACTACTCGCAGATCGAACTGCGGATCATGGCCCACCTCTCCGAGGACGAGGCCCTGATCGAGGCCTTCGCCTCCGGCGAGGACCTCCACACCACCGTCGCCTCCCAGGTCTTCGAGGTCCCGGGCGCGGCGGTCGACGCCGAGATGCGGCGCAAGATCAAGGCGATGTCCTACGGCCTCGCGTACGGGCTCTCCGCGTACGGGCTCTCGCAGCAGCTCAACATCAAGCCCGCCGAGGCCCAGGGCCTGATGGACACCTACTTCGAGCGCTTCGGCGGCGTGCGCGACTACCTGCACCGGGTCGTCGAGGAGGCGCGGGCGACGGGCTACACCGAGACCCTCCTCGGCCGCCGCCGCTACCTGCCCGACCTCAACAGCGACAACCGCCAGCGCCGCGAGATGGCCGAGCGGATGGCCCTCAACGCCCCGATCCAGGGCTCGGCCGCCGACATCGTCAAGATCGCCATGCTGCGGGTCGACGAGGCCCTGCGCGCCGCCGGGCTGACGTCCCGGATGCTGCTCCAGGTGCACGACGAAATCGTGCTGGAACTCGCCCCGGGCGAGCGCGAGTCGGTCGAGGCCGTCGTCCGCGAGCAGATGGCCGGCGCCTACCCGCTGCGCGCCCCGCTCGACGTCTCCGTCGGTGTCGGCGCCGACTGGGAGGCCGCCGCGCACTGACGCGCTGCGCTGCGGTCGTCGGCGGCGGGCCCGTGGTCGCGTCCAGCGGCTGGATGGTGACCTGGGGG
>NZ_JBHZCY010000049.1:31146-33706 GCF_042786665.1 Kitasatospora sp. NPDC059146
GCCGTCGTTCCCGTCCGTCGGTCCGCCCGTCGCTCCCGGGTTCAGCTCCTGCGGTCAGTGACCGTCCAGGCGGCGCCCAGGTCGTGGCGCAGTGCCGCCAGGGCGGCGTCGGTGGCGGTGCGGAACGACTCCCACCGCTCCGGGGTCCAGGGGGAGGGGCCGCCCGGGTCGTCCCGGTCGAGGGAGGGCTGGTACCGGTCGGAGAGCCGCCTCAGTTCGTCCCGGGTGGCCGGGGCCGGGGGTCGGTTCGTCGAGTGCGCCCACCCACCCTGCCTCACCCCGGTCCGAGCGCGAGCATCGCCCCGGTCACCTCGCCGACCGCCGCGTCGGGGATCGCGGTGGCGGCCTCCGGGAGGACGAGCAGCCGGGCCCCGGGGATCTCGCGGGCGAGCGCCTCGCCGTTGCCGAGGGGGAAGAACGGGTCGCGGCGGCCGTGGACGACGAGCGTGGGGACCCGGATCCCGGGCAGGCGCTCGCGCCAGCGGGGTGCGCAGTCGAGCGTGGCGAACACCAGGCCCAGCTGGTTGGCCAGTTGGACCGGGGGAGCGGTGCCGGGCGTACGGTCCCAGATGCGCGCGGCGGTCGCGCGGGCGGTGCCGGGGTCGTTGCCGAGGATCTCCGCGCCGGCGGCGGCGAACTCCGCCACCGCCGTGCGGCTGCTCCAGTCCGGCGCGGGACGGGCGAACAGTCGGCTCATCGTCGCCGGGTCGTGGTCGGGGAGGTCGTCGTCGGGCGGGCCGGGGGCTACCGCGCGGGTGCCGACCAGGGTGAGGGCGCAGAACGCCTCCGGGTGGTCGAGCGCGGCCACCTGGGCGACCATGCCGCCGACGCCGATCCCCGCGAGGTGCGCGGGCCTTCCGCCGCCGCCGAGCGCGCCGGCCAGGGCGGCGGTCAGGGCGGCGGCGTCGGCGGCGAGGTCGCGCAGGGTGTAGCCGGGCGCCTGCGGGTCCACCGTCGTCGACGCCCCGCTGTCGCGCAGGTCGTAGCGCACCACCCGGCGCCCGCCGGCGGCGAGGCGTTCGCAGAGGGCGTCGGGCCAGGACAGCATCGTCGGCCCGCCCACGAGCAGGACGAGCGGCGCGTCGTCGGCACCGAACGACTCGGTGCCCGAGACGACCCCGTTGGCGTGGACGGCGGCGCGCACGGCGGTGTGGGCGGCGGTCATCGGGTCACCGGGCCCCGTCGTCCCCGAGACCGCGGTCGGGCAGGCTCATGTCGCCCGTCCTGGGCGTGCCCTCGGCGAGCCCGTACCGCAGGTAGACGGTGCCCTGGGGGCCGGCCACCGGGGGTTCGAGGAGCGTGAGGTTCGTGGGCACCGCGCCCTCCTCGAAGACCTTCTTCCCGACGCCGAGCACGATCGGGTGCACCCAGAGGTCGAGGCGGTCGAAGAGCCTCTCGCGCAGGAGGGTCTGCACCAGGTTCAGGCTCCCGACGACCTTCACGTGCTCGTGCCGGTCGCGGATCTCGCGCACCGCGCCGGCCAGGTCGGGGCCCAGCCGGGTGGAGCCGGCCCACGGGAGCCCGGTCGTGCCCCGGGAGGCCACGTACTTCGGGACGCGGTTGAACAACTCGGCGATCTCGCCCTCCTTCTGCTGCGGCCAGTAGGCGGCGAAGAGGTCGTACGTGCGCCGGCCGAGCAGCAGCGCGTCCGTGCCCTCGTACGCGGCGAGGATCTGCGCCCCGGTGGCCTCGTTCAGCAGCGGCGCCTGCCAGCCGCCGAACGGGAACCCCTCCGGGTCCTCGTCGGGCCCGCCGGGCGCCTGGCCGACGAGGTCGAGGGTCGCGAACATCTCGATGTGGATGAGGCCCATGGCTGTACTCCTGGTGAGGTCGGTCGGTCCCGTCGAGATGTAGACCGGTCGGGGCCGGAAAACTCATCGCCACGCCGACACCCGGCTTCCGGAGATCCGGGGCCGCTCGCGGGCGCTCCGTACGCGCGGCTACAGTTCGATCATGATCAAGGGGGCGCAGGGAACGGAATCGGTGACGTCGCAGGGCGCGGTGGAGCCACGGGCCGGGGACGCCGACCGGGAGGCCGTGGCCGAGCGGCTGCGGGCCGCCGCGGGGGAGGGCCGGATCGACCTGGCCGAGTTCCAGGAGCGGCTCGACCTGGCCTACCAGGCCAGGACGTACGCCCAACTCGACGTCCTGGTGGCCGATCTGCCGCAGGAGCGGCCGTCCGGATCCCCGGCCGGTGGCGATGCGGAGACGCTCGTCCTCAAGACCCACCTGGGCAACATCAAACAGGCCGGACGGTGGACGGTCCCGCGCAGGGTCGTCGCCGAGTGCAAGATGCTGAGCATCGTGATCGACTTCACCGAGGCCGCCTGCGCTCACCGGGAGGTCACCGTCGAGGCGAGCTGCGGCACGGGCGGCATCCAGCTGATCGTCCCGCCGGGCTGGGCGGTGCGGATCGACGGGGCGAGCACCAACACCGCCCACATCACCAACAAGGCCACCGCGCCGACCGACCCGGCCCTGCCGACGCTCACCGTCGTCGGGCATCCGCGGGCGGGGTACATCAAGATCAAGCAGCCCCGGCAGAAGCGGTAGCCGGTCC
>NZ_JBHZCY010000049.1:33716-60445 GCF_042786665.1 Kitasatospora sp. NPDC059146
GCGCGGCCGGGGAAGGGGGCGGGGCCGACGTCCCGCGCCGGGCCGTCCTCGCGGGGTCGGGTGGTCAGGGGGCGGAGTCGATGCGGACGGAGCCGATCGAGGTCGGCGGGGTGAAGAACAGGGGGCTCCGGCCCTGCCGGATGACGGTGCCGGTGCAGTTGCGGGACTGGAAGACGGTGGCGCTGCCGCTGCCCGCCCGGTTCCCCACGGCGATGCTCTGGATGTGGGTGGTCAGCGAGGGGTTGACGCACTGCCCGACCGTGACCTGCCGGGAGCTGACGGTGGTGCCGTCGTCGATCTGCAAGGACGTGGGGCCGGCGGAGGCCGCCGTGGCGGCGGTCGCGAGGACGGTCGCCAGGGCGATCGATCCGATGGTGCCGCCGGTGCGGACGAGCCGGGACGGGGGGACGCGCATGGGGGTGCCCTTCCTCCGAGGGATCAGGCGGGCCCGGAGAGGGCCCGGTGCCACCTTGACCGGGGGCGGTCACGGCTGTCCCGAGGTCGGCCCGGAGTTCCCCCGAAAGAGCGGTCGGCCCTGCGGAGTTGTGGCCGCGGAGCGGGAAGTCGACCGGGCCGACGTCCGGTGCGCACGGGTGGGAAAAGGGGTTGAGGGATGATCGCCCGGGCTGGTAGCTTCCGGGTGACCGTGCAACCGCCCGAGGAGGTGAGACCCATGAACGCTGGACCCATATGGGTGCTCCCCCCGCTCGTCACGGTCGGGCGATTGACGTAGGTGTCGCCGGGAGCGCCTCGACAGCCAGGCACTCCCGAAAGGCAACACCTCGTGCACTCTCCGCACTTCACCGCGCAGTCGTCCTCGAACGGCGTCCTTGAGCGCGACTTCACCCTGGGCGAAGTCCCCGGTGTCCTCTGGTCGCCGGCCTCCGGCGCGGCCGACCGCGCGCCCCTGGTCCTGATGGCCCACGGCGGCGGCAACCACAAGAAGCACCCGGCGATGTCCGGCCGGGCCCGACTCCTGGTGGCCGGCTGCGGCTTCCACGTCGCCGTCGTCGACGCACCCGGTCACGGCGACCGGCCGCGCACGGCGCACGACGAGGCGGAGATCGCCGCCCTGTACGCGGCCCGGGCGGCGGGCGAGCCGGAGGGCCCGATCGTCGTGCGCTACAACGACCACCTGGCGGAGCAGGCCGTGCCCGAGTACCGGGCGCTGCTGGACGCCCTCCAGGAGCTCCCGGAGATCGGCGCCGACGGGCCGGTCGGCTTCTGGGGCATCAACATGGGCACCGCGATCGGGATCCCCTTCGTGGCGGGCGAACCCAGGGTCTCCGCCGCCGTCTTCGGCCAGCACTGGCCCGACACCCTGGCCGAGCAGGCGAAGCGGATCACCGTCCCGATCGAGTTCGACCTCCAGTGGGACGACGAGCACATCACGCGCGAGGAGGGCCTCGCGCTGTTCGACGCCTTCGCCTCGACGGAGAAGTCCCTGCACGTGAACTCGGGCAGGCACAAGGACCTCCCCCGGTTCGAGGCGGACAGCGCGGCCCGCTTCTTCGCCCGGCACCTCGGCCGCCCGGCCGCCCCGTCGGCCTGACCCGTACGGTCCCGGCGCGGGACGCCCGGCGCGGGAAGTCGGCCCCGTCGACCTCCCGCGCCGGTTCAGCCCGCGAGGTGTTCCAGGAGCAGCGGTACGACCTGGTCGGCGTTGGCTTCCGGCAGCCAGTGGGTGGCGCCCTCCAGGGCCACGAACCGGTACGGGGCGCTCACGTGCGCGGCCGTCAGGTCCGCGGCGTCGCGGCCCAGGGCCCGGTCCTCGGTGCCCCAGACGTAGAGCGTGCGGACGGTGATCTCGCCGGCCGGGATCCGGAGCTCCTCGTTGACGGCCCGGTACCAGTTGAGCCCGGCCGTCAGCACTCCGGGCTCGGTCAGCCGTCGGACGTTGGACTCGGCCAGCTTCGCCGGCAGCACGTCCCGGTAGATCGCCCGCAGCCTGGCCGCGTCGTCGGCCAGCACGGCTTGCTCGGCCGCGTGCTCCGGCAGGCGGAACTCCCTTATGTACTGCGAGCGTTCGCGCTGGTCGCCGCCGTTGTTCAAGGCCGCGTAGAGCGCCTCGGGGTGCGGGGTGGAGAGCACGGTCAGGCTGTGCAGCCGCTCGGGGTGGGTGGAGGCCAGTGCCCAGGCGACGAGGCCGCCCCAGTCGTGGGCGACCAGGTGGAAGCGTGGTGCGTCCAGGGCGTCGGCGAAGCCGAGGGCGTCCGCGACCAGCAGTTCGACGGCGTAGTCCGCGATGTCCGCGGGGCGGGCGTCGGGGGAGTAGCCGCGCTGGTCCACGGCCACCGCGCGGTAGCCGGCCGCGGCCAGGGCGGTCAGCTCGGCGCTCCAGCAGTCGGCGAACTCGGGGAACCCGTGCAGCAGCAGGACGAGTTCGCCGTCGGCGGGCCCGGCGGCCAGCCCGTCGAAGGTGTGCCGGCCGACGCTCAGGCGTACGGCGGTGGGGAGGGGTGAGGACACGGGTCAGCTCCTGTCGGTAGCACGTCAACAAGATGATCAGACCACGCGGCCGGGTCGGGCGACGGCGGATCCCCGGATCCCGGGTGGTCCACCCCGGGCGGGACGGGCCCGGGCGGGACGGGCCAGGGGGCGCGGCGGCTCCTACGGGCGCCGGCGTCATCCCGGCGCGCGCCTTCCGGGCACGGCGGAGCGCCGATCGGTCCCTAGGCTGGGTGCCGGCCCGCCAGCCCCGTCGAAGGACCGCGTATGCGCCGCTCCCGTCTGCTGCTGTCCCTGGCCCTGTCCGCCGTGACCGCCGGTGCCCTCGCCGCCGCCGATGCCGTACCGGACGCACCGGACGCACCGGGCGGGCCGGGCCGGCCGGTCCGCTCGGTGAGCCTGCCGGTGCTGCGTGATCCGCAGGCCCAGCAGAAGCTCCACCGGATGACGGACCCGGTGCAGGACTGGGTGGAGTCCGGCGCCCCGGCGGCGGACGGCTATGCCGGGACGGTGATCGACGCGTCGGACCAGCACGCCGACCTCTACTGGAAGGGCGAGGCCCCGGCCGAGGTCCGGAGGCTGCTCGACGCGCACGCCGCCCCCGGCTACACCGTGGACGTGCACCACAGCCCGTACTCCCGGGCGGAGATGCGCGCCGCGATCGACCGGTTCACCGCCGCCGTGGCGCCCGGGGCCTGGACGTCGATCGGCCCGCAGGAGGACGGCGCCGCCATCGCGATCACGTACGCGCCGACGGCGGCCGCGCGGCTGACCGGGGGCGACGCGAGCGAGCGGGCGTACTCCCGGCGGGCCGCCGAGCTCGCCGGGATGCCGGTGACGGCCGCCGTCGGGGGCGCCCCGGCGGCGCTGTCCGGCAGCCGGCACTCCGACGGCGCGCCGTACTACGCGGGTGCCGAGGTCAACACCGGGAAGTCCGCGTTCTGCTCGACCGCGTTCAGCGGGTGGAAGGGCCGGACCAAGGTGCTGCTGACCGCCGCGCACTGCGGCAACGGCCGGTACTACAACGGCACCGGCGCGTACATCGGCGACCTGTCCGCGATCGGCGACGGTCTGGACGTCGGCACGGTCGCGATCAACGGCGACGGCGCCGGCCGGTTCTACGACGGCGCCTGGTCGGACCGCGGCGGTTCCTCACGGCACACCTACGGGGCCGGGCGCAACAACGTGGGGGACCTCGTCTGCCTGAGCGGCGCCCAGTCGGGGTGGACGTGCGACGTGCAGGTCAAGAAGGTCGACGTCGAGACGACGAACGACGAGGGGACGAGGATCAAGCCGGTGGACGTCGCGGAGTCGAAGGGCGGAGACCGGCGCGCGATCGGCGCGAAGGGCGACAGCGGCGGCCCGGTGCTGGCCAACCCGTCCGGTGCGAACGGCGACATGGAGGCGCGCGGCGTGATCGTGGCCGGAGGGTCGGAGGTCGGCTGCCCGGCCGGATCGACGGCGCACCCGACGACCTGCTTCGCCCAGGTGCTGTACGTGCCGATGACGCCGGTGGTGAACCAGCTGGGCTTCTCGCTCTCCTGACGTCACTTCCGGGTGTTGGCGCGGCGGGTGGGTTCGGCCGTGGTCGGGTCCTCGGGCCAGGGGTGGCGGGGGTAGCGGCCCCGTAGTTCGGCGCGGACGGCTCGGTAGCCCTCGCGCCAGAACGACGCCAGGTCGCCGGTGACGGCGGCGGGGCGGCCCGCCGGGGAGAGTAGGTGGATGGTCAGCGGCACGCGGCCGGCGGCCACGGCGGGGGTCGTGGTCCAGCCGAAGAGTTCCTGCAACTTGACGGCCAGGACCGGGCGTTCGGTGCCGTAGTCGACCCGTATCTTCGAGCCGGACGGCACGGTGATGCGTTCGGGGGCCAGTTCGTCGAGGCGGCCCGCTTCGCCGGTGGCCCAGGGGAGGAGGCGCTGGAGGGCGGCCGTGGTGTCGATCCTCGCGAGGTCGGCGCGGCGGCGGGCGCGGGACAGTTCGGGCTCCAGCCATTCGTCGGCGCGCTCCAGCAGGGCCTCGTCGGAGACGTCGGGCCAGGGGTCGCCGAGGGCGGTGCGGAGGAAGGCGAGGCGTTCGCGGAGGCCGGAGGTGAAGGTCAGCAGCTCGCTGACGCCCTCGCGGGCGAGGCCGTCCAGGAGGGCGCCCCGGACGAGGGCCGGGTCGGGGCGCGTGAGGGGCTTCTCGGTGAGTTCGACGGCGCCGAGGGATTCGACCCGGCGGGAGGTGACCTCGCCCCGGCGGGTGTCCCAGTGGACTTCCTCGCGGGCGGTGACGAGCGGGGCGCCGGCCTGGAGGGCGGTGGACTCCTCCAGCGCCGCGGCGTGCAGGATGCGGGCCGAGTGCGAGCCGGCCGGGCGGTCGGCGGCGGCGACGGCGAGCCAGGGGAGGGCGCCCAGGGCCGTGCCGGGCGCGAGTTCGGCGGCCGTGCCGGAGGCCATCAGGTACGGGCTGCGCTCGCCGGGGGCGGGCCGCTCGACCCGGGCGCGGGCGATGCGTTCGGGGAAGGCGAGGGCGACGACGAGGCCGACGGCGGTGGCGTCGGGCAGGGCGGTCGTGCCTTCGTCGGAGGTGGCGCGCCGCAACCGGCGGACTTCGTCGCGCCAGCGGCCCGCGTACGGGTCCCGGGAGTCCTTCACCGCCCGCCAGACCGCGCCGAGGTCGTCGCCGAGGGCGCGCGGCGGTTCTTCGGAGAGCAGGGCGACCACCTCGGCCGCCCGGCGGGCACCGACGGCCGCGGCCCCGTCGACCAGGGCGCGGCCCAACCGGGGGTGCAGCCCCGTACGGGCGAGCCGGACGCCGCGGGCCGTGGCCCGGCCGTCGCCGTCCACCGCGCCGAGGGCGGTCAGGGCCTGCCGGGCGGCGGCCATCGCCCCGGCGGGCGGGGCGTCGGGCAGGGCGAGCCCGGTGGCGTCCGGGTCGCCCCAGCAGGCGGTCTGGAGGGCGAAGGAGGTGAGGTCGGCGAGGGCGATCTCGGGGGTGGGGAAGCGGGCGGCGAGGGCGTCCTCGGCCTCGTTCCAGCAGCGGTAGACGGTGCCGGGGGCCTCGCGCCCGGCCCGCCCGGCGCGTTGGCGGGCCGCGGCGAGCGAGGCCCGTACGGTGACCAGTCCGGCCAGCCCCCGGGCGTGGTCGGTGCGCGGCTCGCGGGCGAGTCCGGCGTCGACGACGACCCGCACGCCGGGCACGGTGAGCGAGGACTCGGCGACGGCGGTGGCGAGGACGACCCGGCGCCCCTGGGCCGGGGTGAGCGCGGCGTCCTGGACGGTCTGCGGGGCGCGGCCGTGGAGTTGGAGCACCTCGGCCGGGGCGCCGCTCAACTGCCCCGCCACCCGGGCGATCTCGCCGACCCCGGGCAGGAAGCAGAGCACGTCCCCGTCCTGCTCGCCCAGCGCCCGCCGCACCACGGCCGCGACGTGGTCGAGCAGCGCCGGATCGACCCTGGTCCCGTGCGCGGGCCGGACGGCGCGCGGCGGCGGAGCCCACACCACGTCGACCGGGTGGGACACCCCGTGCGCCGCCACCACCGGTGCGCCGCCGAGGAGTTCGGCCCAGGCCTCGGTGTCGGAGGTGGCCGAGGCGCAGACCAGCCGCAGTTCGGGCCGCAGCGCCGCCCGGACGTCGAGCAGGAAGGCGAGCGCGGTGTCGGCGTCCAGGTGCCGTTCGTGGCACTCGTCCAGGACGACCACGTCCACCCCGGGCAACTCCTGGTCGCGCTGGAGGCGTTGCAGCAGCACCCCGGTGGTGACCACCTCGACCACGGTGTCGGGGCCGACGCGCCGCTCCCCGCGCACGGTGTAGCCGACCTCGCGCCCCACGGACGAGCCGAGCAGCCAGGCCATCCGCCGGGCGGCGGCCCGGACGGCGAGCCGGCGCGGTTCGGCGACCAGCACCCGGCGCACCGGCCGGCCGTCGGCGAGCAGCCCCGCCAGGGCGAGCGGCACCAGGGTCGTCTTGCCGGTGCCGGGCGGGGCGGCGAGGACGGCCGTGCCGCCCCCGTCCAGGGCCTCGTGCAGCGCGGGGAGGGCGGTACGGACCGGGAGTTCGCGCCACGCGGGGTTCAAGGGGCTCAGCCCCGCTCGGTGACGAAGATCGCCGTGCCGGGGATCAGCCGCCCGCGCAGCGGGGACCAGCCGCCCCACTCCTGCTCCAGCCCGGCCGGCCACTCGGGCTCGACCAGGTCGACCAACCGGAAGCCGGCGGCGACGAGTTCGCGGACCCGGTCGCCCACGGTGCGGTGGTGCTCGACGTAGGTGGCATGGCCGTTCTCGTCTTGCTCGACGTACGGGGTGCGGTCGAAGTAGGAGGACATCGCGGTCAGGCCCTCGACGCCGGGCTCGTCGGGGAAGGCCCAGCGGATCGGGTGGGTCACCGAGAACACCCAGCGCCCGCCGGGCCGCAGCACCCGGTGCACCTCGCGCATCAGCCGCTCGGTGTCGGCACTGAACGGCACGGCGCCGTAGGCGGAGCAGGCGAGGTCGAAGGAGGCGTCCGCGAAGGGCAGGACGGCCGCGTCGGCCTGGACGACGGCGACGGGCTCCACGCCCCGGCCGAGGTCGATCCGGCGGGAGTGCTGGAGCTGGCGGTAGGAGATGTCCAGGGCGACGGGGCGGGCGCCGCGGGCGGCGAGCCAGCGGGAGCACTGGGCGGCGCCGGCGCCGATCTCCAGCACGTCCCGGCCCGCCACGTCGCCGAGCAGGCGGGCGTCGGCCTCGTCCAGGCCCTCGGGGCACCAGGTGAAGCGGTCGTCGCCGAGGAACTCGCCGTGCTCGTCCTGGTACTCGTCGGCGTTGCGGTCCCACCAGTGCCGGCTGGCCCGGCTGCTCTCGCCGAGCCCGGCCTCGCGCCGGACCGCGTCGTCGCCGTCCTCCTCCTCCAACTCGTCGGATCCGTCGGCCCCTGCGGGAGAGGTGTCAAGATCGTGAAGGGCGGACTGGGGGGTGGTGGCCACGGTGACAATGCCCATCGCGTAGGGTATGGAGTGCGGAAGCGCCGCTGCCGCGAAACGGCCCCGACCGGGGCCGGATCCTGGCGGTGGCATCCGGGGAAGGGCCCCTTCGGGCGCCACCGCGAGGTGCGCAACCGGAGGATATGGCCTGATCCGTACCAGGCTCCACCGTCTTGCCTCTTCTGGCGTTGACCGTGCCTGGCCGTCCCCGTATGCTACAAGTTGCGCTGCGGGCCTGCGCGCCTCGGACGGAGCAGGTCGCGCTCGCATCTGTCGAAGACCCCACGGTCGCAAGACGGACGCCGATTTCTCGTTGTTCACGGGATTTCCGGTGTGCCGTGTTCTTGGCTGTCCGGCTTTCGGTGGGAGCGATACGGGCCCTCCGCGTGGCATTACCTACGACTTTCATGTCCGTACCGGAGCCCTTTTCCTAATGACGAGCCCCACCGACTCCTCCCTCAGCACCACCCCGCAGGTCGCGGTCAACGACATCGGCGACGCGGAGGCCTTCCTCGCCGCCATCGACGAGACCATCAAGTACTTCAACGATGGCGACATCGTCGAGGGCGTCATCGTGAAGGTCGACCGTGACGAGGTCCTCCTCGACATCGGTTACAAGACCGAGGGCGTCATCCCGTCCCGCGAGCTCTCGATCAAGCACGACGTTGACCCGCACGAGGTCGTCGCCGTCGGTGACAACATCGAGGCCCTGGTTCTCCAGAAGGAGGACAAGGAGGGTCGTCTCATCCTGTCCAAGAAGCGCGCTCAGTACGAGCGTGCCTGGGGCACGATCGAGAAGATCAAGGAAGAGGACGGGATCGTCACCGGTACCGTCATCGAGGTCGTCAAGGGTGGTCTCATCCTCGACATCGGCCTCCGGGGCTTCCTCCCCGCCTCGCTGGTCGAGATGCGCCGCGTCCGCGACCTCCAGCCCTACGTGGGCAAGGAGCTCGAGGCCAAGATCATCGAGCTGGACAAGAACCGCAACAACGTGGTCCTGTCCCGCCGTGCCTGGCTGGAGCAGACCCAGAGCGAGGTCCGCCAGACCTTCCTCACCACCCTCCAGAAGGGTCAGGTGCGCTCCGGCGTCGTCTCCTCGATCGTCAACTTCGGTGCCTTCGTGGACCTGGGTGGCGTCGACGGCCTGGTGCACGTCTCCGAGCTGTCCTGGAAGCACATCGACCACCCGTCCGAGGTTGTCGAGGTCGGCCAGGAGGTCACCGTCGAGGTTCTCGACGTTGACATGGACCGCGAGCGCGTCTCCCTGTCGCTGAAGGCGACCCAGGAGGACCCGTGGCAGCAGTTCGCCCGTACCCACCAGATCGGCCAGGTCGTTCCGGGTAAGGTCACCAAGCTGGTTCCGTTCGGTGCGTTCGTCCGCGTGGACGAGGGCATCGAGGGTCTGGTCCACATCTCCGAGCTGGCCGAGCGCCACGTCGAGATCCCGGAGCAGGTCGTCCAGGTCGGCGACGAGATCTTCGTCAAGGTCATCGACATCGACCTCGAGCGTCGTCGCATCAGCCTGTCGCTCAAGCAGGCCAACGAGGCCCTGGGTGCCAACCCGGCCGAGGTCGAGTTCGACCCGACCCTGTACGGCATGGCCGCCTCGTACGACGACCAGGGCAACTACATCTACCCGGAGGGCTTCGACCCCGAGGCGAACGACTGGCTGCCCGGCTTCGAGAAGCAGCGTGAGGAGTGGGAGCGCCAGTACGCCGAGGCGCAGACCCGCTTCGAGCAGCACCAGGCCCAGGTCATCAAGAGCCGCGAGGCCGACGCCGAGGCCGCTGCCGAGGGTGGCGACGCCGTCGCCGCCGCTGCCGGTGGTTCCTACTCGTCCAGCAGCGACGAGGGCTCGGGCGCCCTGGCCTCCGACGAGGCCCTGGCCGCCCTGCGCGAGAAGCTGGCCGGCGGCCAGAGCTGAGGCTCTCGCCCCCCGCTAGCTGACAGCTAGGGAACGGGCCCCATCCGGATCACTCCGGGTGGGGCCCGTTTCGCGTTCTCCGACCGTTTCGCGCGCCCCTCACGCTTTCGTTTCACACCGTCGTTCGCACCTTCGATTCACGCCTTCGTTTTCCGGTTTGACTTATGTGTGGTTTATGTGAAGGGAAATGTGAGATGAGGCTCATTGCCCTGCTATAGGCCGGACTTCGGGTTGCACCTACATTGAGTGGAGCTGCCCGAAAGGCTCCTTCATGCGCATGCGCAACCCCTCCTCCGCCGTCCCCGCCGCCGTGGTCGGTGGCCGGCTCGCCGCGATCGGCCGGTTCTGTTTCCGCCACCGTCGCTGGGTGCTCGGCTTCTGGGCCGCGGTCCTCGTCGTCGGGGTGCTGATCGGCGGCCGGGTGTTCGAGGGTTCGGTGGCCGGGGCCTCCTCCGCGACCGCCGAGGCGGACCGGGGCAGTGCGGTGGTCGCCGCGGCCGACCCGGTCAAGGGGACGCTGACCGCGGTGGTGGACGGCAGGCCGGTGGACGACCCGGCCGTACGGGCCGCCGTGCAGAAGGCCACCGCCGAGATCGCGGCGCTGCCCGGGGTCGCCGGCACCCAGGACCCGTACGGCTCCGGCCCGGGTGCGGCCGCGCTGCGGGCCGCCGACGGCAGGGCCGGCCTGGTCAGCGTACGGATGGCCGACACCGCGACCTCCGCGCAGACCGACGCGGCCACCCACCGGCTGGCCGCCCTGAACGGCGCGGGCGGGGCGCACGTGACCGTCGGCGGGGACCTCGTCCTCCAGCAGGAGGTCAAGAAGCAGACCGAGCAGGACACCCGCTTCGGCGAGATGGTGACCCTGCCGCTCACCCTGGTCGTCATGGTGCTGGTGTTCGGCGGCCTGGCCGCCGCCGCACTGCCGGTGATCGGCGCCGTCGCCTCGGTGGGCGGGGCGCTGCTGGCCATGTTCGGGTTCAGCCGGATCATGGACATCGACACCAGCGTGCTGCCGATCGCCACCGTGCTGGGGCTCGGGCTCTCGATCGACTACGCCCTGCTGATGGTGAATCGTTTCCGCGAGGAGCGCGGCCACGGCGCGGGCATCGCCGCCGCGGTCGAACGCACCGCCGCGACCGCCGGACGCACCGTCGCCTTCTCCGGACTGACCGTGGCCGTGGCGCTGTCCGGACTGTTCGTCTTCACCAGCCCGGTGCTGGGCGCGGTCGCCGCCGCCGGGGTGAGCGTGGTGGTGATCGCGGTCGCCGCCGCGCTCACCCTGATCCCCGCGCTGCTCGGCTTCGCCGGCGGCCGGATCAGGACACCGAGCGCGCCCGTCCCCGACGAGGGCTTCTTCAGCCGTACCGTGCGCCGGGTCCGCAAGCGGGCGGTGCTCGTGACCCTCGCCTGCGTGGGCGTGCTGATGGCGGCCGGGGCGCCGTTCCTGCACGCCGACATGCGCAGTTCCGGCGCCGCCGTGCTGCCCGCCTCCTCGGCCGGGCGGCAGGTCGCGGAGGCGATCGACCAGCGCTTCCCGCAGATCGCGGCCGCGCCGATCACCGTCGTGGTCGAGGGCGGGGCGCCGGTGGCCCAGGCGTACGCGGACGAGGTGGTGGCCAAGCTGCCGGGCGTCAGCGCGGTCCGGGCCGTGACACCGGTGAGCGGGGCGGTGTCGACGGTCGACGTGCTGGTGCACGGGGACCCGCAGGGCGCCACGGCCAAGCAGGTGGTGGACGAGCTGCGGGCCGACCGGGGCGGGTTGAAGACCTACGTCACCGGCGGTGCGGCCTCGGTGGTGGACTTCCAGGACGAGCTGCTGGCGCGCGGGCCGTGGGCGCTGGGCCTGGTCGCGGCCGGGACGCTGGTGCTGCTGTTCCTGATGACCGGCTCGGTGGTGATGCCGGTCAAGGCGCTGCTGATGAACGTGCTGTCGCTGGGCGCCTCGCTCGGCGCGCTGACCCTGGTGTTCCAGGACGGCTGGCTGAGCGGGCTGCTCGGGTTCAGCTCGACGGGCGGGCTGGAGACCTTCATCCCGGTGCTGGTCTTCGCCTTCGCCTTCGGGCTCTCCATGGACTACGAGGTGTTCCTGCTCGCCCGGATCAAGGAGCTGACCGACCGCGGGTACGGCTGCGTCCGGGCGGTGGAGCTGGGCGTCCAGCGCAGCGGTCGGATCATCACCTCGGCGGCGCTGCTGATGGTGATCGTCTTCGCGGGCTTCGCGCTCGGGGACATGCTCATGGTCAAGCAGATGGGCATCGCGCTGGCGGTGGCCGTCGCGGTGGACGCCACCCTGGTGCGCTGCCTGCTGGTGCCGGCCGCGATGAGCCTGTTCGGCGAGTTCAACTGGTGGGCGCCCGCACCGCTGCGACGGCTGCACCGGCGGTTCGGGCTGAGCGAGCACGTGGACCTGCCGGAGATCGAGCCGGCGGTGCTCCCGGCGCAGCGGCCGGCGGCCAAGGACCTGGTCGAGGCGTAGCAGGACCGGGCGGCGGCTGCCCTGCCGGAGCGACGGCGGTTCACGCGAGGCGGTTCAGCAGGCCGACGGCGGTGCGCAGTTGCTCGCGCTCGGTGGTGCTGAGGCGGGACTCGATGGCGGTGGCGATGTGGTGCTCGCGGCGGGCGCGCTGGTCGAGCAGGGCCAGCCGCCCCGCTTCGGTGGTGGCGATCAGCTGCTTGCGGCCGTCGGTGGGGTGGGGCTGCTGGGCGACCAGGCCGGCCTCGGACATCAGGGCGACGGTGCGGGCCATCGACTGGTGGCGCACCCGGCGGAGGTCGGCGAGCTCGGCGACGGTGTAGGAGCGTTCGTCGCGGACCAGCAGACCGAGCACCGCGGCCTGGTTGGGCGGCAGGTCGTCGCTGTCGCGCAGGGTGCGGACCAGGCTGCCGAGGGCGGAGCGCAGGTCGGCGGCGAGATCCAGGGTGTCCGGGTGCGGGGCGTTGCTGGGCATGGGAGAAGTGTATCGGGAATTTGTGCAGCAAGACTGTACAGCTGTGCTGTATGGTTTCCTCCATGCGAATCACGAAGTTCGGACACGCCTGCGTACGCGTCGAGCACGCCGGAGCCACGCTCGTCATCGACCCCGGAGCCTTCACCGACCCCGCCGCCCTGGCCGGGGCCGACGCCGTCCTGATCACCCACGAGCACATGGACCACTTCGAGCCGTCCCGGCTGCGCGCCGCGCTGGAGGCCGACCCGGCACTGCGGGTGTGGACCAACGGCGAGGTCGCCGCCCAGCTGGACGGCGTCGGGCAGCGGATCACCGTCGTCGGCGAGGGCGACGCCTTCGAGATCGGCGGGGTCGGGGTCTCCGTCCACGGCGAGTGGCACGCCGAGATCCACCGGGACATCCCGCTGGTGAAGAACATCGGCTTCCTCCTCGACGGCCGGCTGTTCCACCCCGGCGACGCCTTCACCGTGCCGCCGCACGCCGTGGACACCCTGCTGCTGCCCCTCGCGGCGCCGTGGAGCAAGGCCGGCGAGGTGGTCGACTACGTCCGGGAGTCGGGTCCGCGGGTGGCGGTGCCGGTGCACGAGGCGACGCTCAGCCCGATCGGGCACATGATCGCCACCCGGCTGCTCGGGCCGGACGGGCCGGGGACCGGATCGGAACTGACCGTGCTGGGCGACGGCGAGAGCCTGGAACTGGGCTGAGCCGGGCCGGGCTGACGCGTCCGTCGCCGCGCCGGTAGCCTGACGCCATGCTGAAGATCGGACTGACCGGCGGGATCGGCGCGGGCAAGAGCGAGGTGTCCCGGCTGTTCGCCGCGCACGGCGCGGTGATCGTGGACTCCGACCTGATCGCCCGTGAGGTGGTCGCCCCCGGGACGGACGGCCTGGCGGCCGTGGTCGCCGAGTTCGGCCCGCAGGTGCTGCGCGAGGACGGCGCGCTGGACCGGCCGGCCCTCGGGGCGGTCGTGTTCGCCGACCCGGAGAAGCTCCGGGCGCTGAACGCGATCGTCCACCCGCTGGTGCGGGCCCGCTCCGCCGAACTGGAGGCGGCGGCCGCGCCGGACGCGGTCGTCGTGCACGACGTGCCGCTGCTCGCCGAGAACGGGCTGGCACCGCTGTTCGACCTGGTCGTGGTGATCGACGCGGACGACGAGGTCCGGCTGGACCGGCTGGTGCGGCTGCGCGGGATGGCCGAGACGGAGGCCCGGGCCCGGATGGCCGCGCAGGCCTCGCGGGCGGACCGGCTGGCGGTCGCCGACCTGGTGATCGACAACGGCGGGCCGCTGGACGCGCTGTCTGCGCGGGTCGACGAGGTGTGGGCGCAGCTGGTCGAGCGGGCCGCCGTCTAGGACCTTCCCCGGCCTTTCCTCCCCTGGGGACGACCGTCGGATCATGTGACCGATCCGGTGGTCCGGAGGGGACTCGGACGCCGTTCCGTGGGGAAGGGAGCATGGAGTGATGGATGATCGTTTTTCCCCTGAACCGCTGAACGTCGAGCGCTTGGAGAGCTACTCCCGCGCCGAACAGGACCAGATCCTCGGCCCCGGCGAGGACCCGTACGGCGTCGCCTACACCGGGCTCGCCTTCCGGCCCAAGGACGTGCACTTCGGCATCCGGGCCGCCGACGGCCGGCTCGTCGCCCACACCGGGCTGCTCCCGGTCCCGCTCACCGTCGGCGGCACCGACCTGGACGCGATCGGCGTCGGCGGTGTCTGCGTCGCCGCCGAACGGCGCGGCGAGGGGTTGGCGCACGCCGTGGTCGGCAGCGCCGTGGACCACGGGCGCGCGCTCGGCTTCCGGTACGCACTGCTGTTCTGCCGCCCGCCGCTGGCGGCGTTCTACCGGGGGCTCGGCTTCCGGGAGGTGGCCGAGGAGGTGACGGTCGAGCAGCCGGAGGGGCGGCTCGCGGTCATGCCGCTGCGCACCATGTGGCGGCCGCTGGCGGAGGGCGCCGGGTGGCCGGAGGGGCCGGTGCGGCTGCGCTCGCTGCCGATGTGAGGGTCGATCGGCTGCCGGCCGGCTGAGGCTCAGGCCGCCCTGGCCCAGCCGGTGTCCGCGTGGGCGACGGCGGCCTCCGCCAGGGCGCGGATCATCGGGTGGGCCCGGGTGCCGTCGCCGGACAGCTCAGGCTGGAACAGCGAGGCCAGGAAGAACGGGTGCCCCGGCAGTTCGAGGATGCGGACCTCGCCGGACGGGTCCGCGCCGCTGAAACGCAGCCCGTGGGCGTGCAGCCGGTCCAGGTAGTCGGCGTTGAGGCCGTAGTTGCAGCGGTAGCGCTCCTGGGTGGCGGTGGCACCCAGGGTGCGCTCGGCCAGGCTGCCGGGAGTGATCGCGACGGCGCCCTCGTGGCCGACCAGGGAGCAGCTGAGCGGGACGATCACCTGCTCGTCGAGGTCCGGGTCCTGCTCGCCGTTGACGGCGTTGGTGATGCCGCAGACGTTCCGGGCGAACTCCAGCGCCGCGTGCTGGAACCCGGCGCAGGTGCCGAGGAAGGGGATGCCGTTCTCGCGGGCGGTCCGGATCGCGGCCAGGGCGCCCTGCTCGCTGCGGTACGGGCTGCCGGGCAGCAGCCAGACGGCGTCGAAGCCGTCGAGCGCGCCCGGGGCCCCGGCGTCCTCGGTGGGGATCCAGTACGCGTCCAGGACCAGTTGCTCGCGCTCGGCGAGGGAGGCGAGCAGGCCGGGGACGCGGGCGTGCGAGCGGACGGCGGGGGAGCGGTCGCCGACCAGGGCGATCCGGGGGGTCAGATAGGTCATGGGGCTATCCTGACCCCGCATCCGAGATCAGTGCCAACGATGATTTCTTACTCCTCGATCAGATCGGTTGATGGCCGCCGTGGATCCGCAGCAGCTCCGCACCTTTGTCACCGTCACCCGGCTCGCCTCCTTCTCCGAGGCGGCCCGGGACCTCGGCTACACCCAGTCCGCGGTGTCCCAGCAGATCGCCGCGCTGGAGGCCGACCTCGGCACCGCCCTGCTGGGCCGCCGCCCGGTCGCCCCCACCGCGGCCGGACGGCGACTGCTGGAGCACGCCGCCCCGCTGCTGGTCCGCTTGGAGGCGGCGCGCGCCGACGTCGCACGCCTGGCCGGCGCCCCGAGCGCCCGGCTGGTGCTCGGCGCCACCCCGCTGGCGGTCGGAGCGGCCCTGGGGCACGCACTCGGCGAAGTGCGCCGGGTGTTCCCGCAGGTGGAACCCGTCGTCCAGGTGCTCGCCCAGGGGGTGCTGCCCGCCCAGGTCGCCACCGGCGAGGTCGACCTCGCGCTGATCGACGGCCTGGCCGCGCCCAGCGACCCGCTGCCGCTGCCCGAGGTCGGCCCGCTGACCACCGTCGCCGTCGACGAACAGCCGCTCGCCGTCGCCCTGCCGCTCGGACACCCGCTGGCCGGCCGCCCCGGCCTCGCCCTCGCCGACCTGTCCGCCGCCCGCTGGCTGGACGCCCCCGACCTCACCCCCACCGCGGACCGGCTGCGCGCCGCCACCGGCACCGACGGCTTCCGGCCCGCCACCCGCTACCGCGGCACCGACCTGCACGGGCTGCTCACGCTGGTCGCCGCCGGACACGGACTCACCCTGCTGCCCGCCCCCGTCCTCGCCCGGGTGCCCGGCATCGCGTCCGCCCCGATCGCCGCACCCCGACTGGTGCACCGCACCGAACTCCTCCACGGCAGCCTGCCGGAGGGGCCGGCGGCGCTGCTGGCGCGGCTGCTGGCGGGGTGAGGGGGCGGTCGGTATTCGCCCAGCTGGTCATTCGCTCGGCCGGAAATTCGTTTGGCCGGTTCGGTGGGGCCCGGCAGAGTCGGCGCATGACACGCGACGACCTCGCCCGGATGCTGGCCGAGCAGACAGCGGCCTGCGGCCCCGCACGCGAAGCCCTGCTCGCCGGGGCGACTTTCGAGGTCGGGAGCAACCTGATCCCCGCCCGACAGCACTTCGGCGTCTTCCGGCGCCGACTCGAACGCACCCGGCGGCTCGGGTTCGAGGTGCCCGGCCTCGCCGAGAGCGTCGCGGTCTTCGAAGCGGCGGGGGAGCAGGGCCTGCGCCTCGGCGTGATCAAGGCGCCCGACCTGATCTTCTGGGTCTACCTCGACGCCACCGACACGACGGTCCTGGCCTGCATCGGCGGCCGTTGGGAGGGGAAGGGCTGACGGCGAGCCGAACGGCACCTTGCCGCGCCGGTCAGACTGCGGCCCGGGCGGCGTTGCGGGTGAGGAAGTCCGCGACCGTGCCGGTGAGTGCCGCGGGGTCGTCCAGCCAGGGGTAGTGGCCCGCGCCCGGCTGGACGGTGAGGGTGACGTCGGGGAAGAGTGACGCCGCCGCGGTGGCGGAGGCCGCGGTGGGCCAGAGGTCGACCTCCCCGGCGAGCAGCAGGACCGGGCAGGTGAGCGTGGCCAGTCGGCGGCGCAGAGCCTCGGTGTCGGGGGTGTAGTCGGCGTAGTAGTGCTCGCTGACCGGCAGGGAGCGCTGGGCCGGGTCGGCGGCGGCGTGGGCGCGGGCCGCGGCGTCCCAGCGGCCGTACATCAGCGGCTCGAAGGCGAAGCGGTGCCGGGCGGCCTCGGCGAAGCCGGTCGCGGACCGCATCCCGTCGTACCCGAGGACGGCCTCGGCGTGCCAGGGCTCGCCCGCCCGGGCGGCGATCACCTCCCGCGCGCCGGTGTCGGAGGGCAGTCCGACGGCGGCGAAGGAGGGGGTGAGCAGGGTGAGGCTGGTCAGGCGGTCGGGGTGGGCGGCCGCGTAGAGCATGGCGAGGGCGCCGCCGGCGGAGTGGCCGAGCAGGTCGATCCGGTCCAGGCCGAGGTGGCGGCGCAGTGCCTCGACGTCGGCGACCAGGCGGTCGACCCGGTAGCTCGCCGGGTCGGCGGGCGTCCCGGAGGCGCCGGTGCCCCGGGTGTCGGGCAGGATCAGGGTGCGGTGGGCGCCCAGGCCGCCGAGGTCGCCGAGGTACTCGGCGGCGCGGCCGGGGCCGCCGGGGAGGCAGAGCAGCGGCGGGCCGTCGCCGAGGGTGCGGAAGGCCAGGTCGGTGCCGTCGTACGAGGTGAGGAACTCCATGGCGGACAGCCTGGAGGGTCGGTGGGCGCACGGCTATCGTTCAGCCAGGACTGAATGATCGAGGACCGGACGACCGAGGAATCGACGACGGAGGGGCGGTGGCCGCGTGGCGGTGGAGATCCGGTTGTCGGCGGCCGAGGTCGCCCGGGTGCGGTTCGCGGTCTCGCCGCTGGCCGAGACGGTGCTCGGGCTGCGGCCGGCGCTCGGGGTCGGTGGGCACGACGTGCACCGGGCGTGGGTGCGCGGGGCCCGGTCGGTGCTCGCCCGTGAACCCGAACTCCCCCTGCTGCGCGCCCTGTTGACGGGGTGCCTGCCGTCCTTCCTGTTCCCGGTGCCGGAGCTGCGGCTGCCCTCCTTCGAGGCCGAACTGGCCGGGCTGCGGGCGACCGACCCGGCGTACGTGGCGGCCGAGTGCACCGCCGCGCTGGGCGCCGCCCGGGCGCGTCGACTGCCGGACGCGGCCGAGCTGTTGGGGCGGGTCGCCGATGCGCTGGAGCGCCTCCACGGCGAGCTGGTCGCCCCGCACTGGGGGCGGATGCGGGCCCTGCTGGAGGCGGACCTGGGCCGCCGGGCGGTGACCCTGGTGGACCGCGGGGTGGAGGGGCTGTTCGCCGAGCTGCACGGTGATGTCGTCTGGCGGGAGGGCGAGTTGGTGGTGCACGGCCGTCGTCGTACCGGGTCGGTGTGGACGGTCGAGGCGGGCGGGCACGGTCTGGCGCTGATGCCGTCGGTCTTCGGCTGGCCGGACGTGATCGTCGACCACTCCCCGCGCGCCGCCGCCTCGATCCGCTACCCGGCGGCCGGGGTCGGGCTGTTGTGGGAGGAGCCCCGGCCGTCCTCCGCCGGGCTGGCCGCCGTGCTGGGGCGCACCCGCGCGGAGCTGCTCGCCGTGCTCGGCGAGCCGTTGAGCACCCCGCAGCTCGCCGAGCGGCTCGGCGTCACCCCGAGCGCCGTCTCCCAGCACCTCGGCGCGCTGCGCGGCGCTGGGCTGGTGGCCACCCGGCGGAGCGGGCGCAACGCGCTGCACCTGCGGACGGCGGTGGGGGCGGTGCTGGTGGGGGAGGCGGGCGCCGTGCAGCCGGGGGCTGAGGGCTGAGGGCCGAGGGCTGGAGTCCCGGGGGAGGGCGGATGTGGAGGGGGTGAACACCACTCGTTCACGTCCCGGACCTGACGATCGTCGCGCGGGCGGTGCTGTCATGGGCACAGTCGCCCGGCGAACGGCCGGGCCGGACCGGGAGAGCTTCCCCCATGATGCTCCGTCAGCGTTCCACCGTCATCGTCGCGGTGGCCGCCCTCGCCGCCGCCGGATTCGCCACCGGTACCGCGCAGGCCGCCACGGCCGCGCACAAGCCGGGCAAGTCCGGTGCCACGAGCGCCAGTTGTTCGCAGGCGTACCTGCCGCTGCCCGACCCGTCCTGCACCCCCGGCGCGTACAACCCGGCGGTCACCCAGGCCACCATCGGCCAGACCATCTGCGTCTCCGGCTGGACCGCCACCGTGCGCCCGCCGACCAGCTACACCAACGCGCTGAAGACCCAGCAGATCGCCCAGTACGGCTACGCGGACACCAACCCCGCGGACTACGAGGAGGACCACTTCGTCCCGCTGGAGCTCGGCGGCGCGCCGCGCGACCCGCACAACCTGTGGCCCGAGCCGCGCTACGGCAACGAGCCCGCGCAGAGCAAGGACTCGGTCGAGACCAGATTGAAGAACGCGGTGTGCGGCCACAAGGTGACCCTGGACGCGGCCCGCAGCGCGATCGCCAGTGACTGGACCACGGCGCTCAGCCGCCTGGGGCTGTGACCCCGCGGGGTTGAAAGGAAGCCGCCAGGTCCGTCCGTTCCCCTGTGCCGGACGGGCCTGGCGGCGGTCTGTCGGTACGTCAGCGGCAGCCGGGGAAGGCCTCGCAGAGCGGGGCCGTCATGCCGGTGGCGACGTACTTGTCCTCGGGAGCCTTCCAGGCGTCCTTGGGCTGGGCGCCGGCCTTGGCCGTCGCCCAGACGGCCAGCTCGGTGACCGCCCCGCCGCCCAGCACCACGTACTCGTGCAGGGTGGCGGTGGAGCCGTCGGGCTGCGGGGCCGTCACGGTGGCGGCGAAGTAGGGCGCGTCGGCCGCGCTGGTCACCTTGACCGTGGCGCCCGGCGCGGTCCTGGCGCAGTTCGTCACGGCCTCGGTGATGCCCCGCTCGATCGCGTAGGCGGTCTGGGCGTTGCCGCTGCTGTGGGTCGGGTCGCCCCAGAAGTCCACGGTCTGCTGGGCCGTCCAGCGGTCCCCGCCGAAGCCGACGGCGGCCTTGGCCCGCGCCGCGCCGTCGGTGTACATGTACTCGTCGCCCTTGGGCGGCGCGGCGTGGCACAGCTCCATGCCCTTGAAGCCGATCGGCCCGGTGACCGGCTTGGCGTTGGCCGCCAGTGGGGCGAAGTGGTAGGTCTCGTCCATCGGGATGCTCTTGGTGTCCGCCCAGGCCTTGG
Source organism: Kitasatospora sp. NPDC059146 (assembly GCF_042786665.1). Taxonomy (NCBI): domain Bacteria; kingdom Bacillati; phylum Actinomycetota; class Actinomycetes; order Kitasatosporales; family Streptomycetaceae; genus Kitasatospora; species Kitasatospora sp. NPDC059146. The sequence goes on from NZ_JBHZCY010000049.1 coordinate 53,502, forward strand.
CCGGGACGGCCTTGCCCTGGTCGGCCCCGGTGGTGGGCCCGGCGCCTCCGTCGGTGGGCTTGGCGCCTCCGCCGGTGGGCCCGGCCGTGCCGCCGGCCGGCGCCGCGGTGGTCGGCGCCGCCGGGGCGGCGCTCTTGCCGCCGTCCTGGCCGCTGTCGTCCGGTCCGCAGGCGCTCAGGGCGCCCGCGCAGAGCAGGGCGGCGGCGGTGACGGTGATCAGGCGGGTGCTGCTGCGCACGTGACGATTCCTCGGGTGTCCGGTGTCGTGGGGCGGGGCCGGGGCCGGTGGCGCGCCGGCCACCCGGCCCCGCCGCCCGGCCGACCCGTGACTGCGGGCACTCGGCATGGCTGTTCCCCCCGTTGCTGCTGCCGTCAGGCCCCCCTGGCTCCGCAGCTCACCGCAGGTCTGAGGAACGGTCAGAGCGGGTGCTGCGTCGACGGCGGACGAAACCTATGACACGGCGGCGCCGGTCGCAAAGCGGGATTCCGCCGGCTGCGCGGGCGAATGCGAGGGTTGCAGCGGGTTGGTGGTGAACATGTGTGCGGCCGCGGCGGAACCGATGTCCGGCGGGGGAGTGCCGTCCGGCCGGTCCGTGGGCGGACGGATCCCTTGCCGGGCACCGGATCCAGGCCCCCGGGGGCGGGAACCGGCGGTGGGTCGTGCCCGTTCGGGGCGGCGTCGGCCCGCCCCGGCCGGGGTGCCGATGCCAAGGCTTCCTCCCGGCCGCGGGACGGATGTGATCCCACCCACGGTCCGGGTCGGGGCAGGTCGCGCGGGGTGTCCGCCTGGTGACGGCTCGGGGTGTCCGCCTCGTTGCGGCTGGGGGCGTCCGGCCCGCTACGGCTGGGGGTGGGTGCCCGGGACGCCGAGTTGGGCGGCGAGCCAGGGGAGGGCCTGGGTGAAGGTGGCGGAGCCGGTCTGCCAGGTGTGCTTGCCGGAGCCGACGGCGGCGGTGGTGCGGATGCCGTCCTTCTTGGCGGCCGCCTCCAGGAGCTTGGCGGACTCGATCTGGCCGTGCTCCTCGTCGCCCTGCCCGAAGTAGCCGGACACGCCCTGGTACTTGGGGTGGTGGGCGAGCACCGTCAGCGGGTCGTGGGCGGCCCAGGCCGCCGCGTCGCCGCCGTACAGCTCCTGGATCGTGTGGTCCTTGTCGCCGATGTACGGGCCCTTGTCGCCGGAGAAGTCGCCGAAGTGGGTGAAGACGTTGGGGTGCTCGACGACCAGGTCGACGGCGCAGGTGCCGCCCATCGACCAGCCGGCCACGCCCCACTTGTGCGGGTCGGTGGCGGCGTTGAAGGTCTTCTGGACGTACGGGGGGACGTCCTTGAGCAGGTGGCTCTCGGAGTTGCCGTGCGGGCCGTCCACGCACTCGGTGTCCACCCGGAAGCCGCCGGTGGCGTCCACGAAGACCAGGATCGGGGCGAAGCCGTTGTGCTTCGCGGCGAACTCGTCGGCGGTCCGCACCGCGTTGCCCGACCGGATCCAGTTGTCGGGCGCCGCGAACTCGCCGCCGATCATCTCCAGCACCGGCAGCTTCGGCCGGGCCTTGCTGCGGAACCAGGCCGGCGGCAGGTAGACCAGCTCCTGGCGGTGGGTGAAGCCGCTCGCGGTGTCCGGGATGTCGACCTGGACGATGCGGCCGGTCGTGGTCTTCCCGTGGATCGAGGAGACCTCGGCCAGGGTGATCTGGTCCGGCAGCGGCTGCCCGCTGAGCTCGCCGATCGCGTCGTCGACCGTCGGGTAGTAGCCGGTGGCCATGTTCACGCTGTTCGCGGCGCAGAACAGCGCCAGCAGGACGGTCGGCGCCACCAGCGCCCGCCGCCACCAGCGCGCGCCGCGCCAGCCGAAGCCCAGCACGGCGAGCGCGGCGACCGCCACCCCGCTCCACAGCCACACCCCGAACGGGATCGGGTCGGTGATCCCGGCCAGGGTGAGGACTCCCACCGCGAGGACCGCGGTGAGCAGCAGCGCCGTACCCAGCGCGATCGGCCCCCACTTGCGCTGCCAGGACCGGTCCCGCAGGCCCACCGCGGTCAGGAACAGGGCGAGGGCGGCGGCCTGGACGGTCCAGGGGAACCAGCCGTCGAGCAGCGAGACGTTCATGCGCGGAGGCTAGGCGCGGTGGATGAGAGAGGGCTTAGAGGCTGACCGTTCGCTGGTGACGTCCTGGGAGCGGGCTGGGAGCGCATTGGGAGCGCGTTGGGAGTGCGTGGGGAGGCCGGGGCGTGGCCGCCTTCGCCACCGTCGCGGCAGCACCCGCCCGCGGTCGGGCGCCGGTCCGAACGGGACGGCTCTCAGCCGACCGGACAGGCGTCGATCAGCGCACCGACCACCACACCGATCGAGGGACGCGCGGTCGAGGTGGAACGCCAGACGGCGAAGACCCGGCGCCGTGGGGCGTCCACCAGGGGCACGAACCGTACTGGAGCGGCGGCCGGTTCACGTCCCAGGCGCGGGATGATGGCGATTCCCAGTCCTGCCGCGACCAGCGCCAACTGCGTGGGGTGTTCCGAGGCGGTGTGGGCGATGCGAGCACGCTTGATGTTGCGCACCAGCCATTCGTGGCACAGCTGCCCGTCGCTCGAGGTGATCCAGTGCTCATCACCGAGGTCGGCCAGGCTCAGCGTCGGGCGGCCGGCGAGCCGATGGTCCGGGGGCAGGGCGATGTCGTAGGTGTCGTCGAGGAGGGCGCGGTGGTCCAGCCCCTGGGGCAGGGCGAGCGGATCCCCGGCCCAGTCCTCGACGACGGCCAGGTCGAGCAGCCCGCGCCGCACCGCCGGGACGGCTTCGTACGGTTCCTGCTCCCGCGCCGACACCGTCAGGTCCGGGTACCGGGCCCGCAGGGCCCGCAGAGCCGATGGGAGCAGCGCGCGGGCGGCGGTGGGGAAGGCCGCGATCGTGAGGTCGCCGGTCACCAGTCCGTGGTGCTGCGCCATCGTCGCCATGACGCGTTCCATGTGCGCGAGCAGTTCCGCGGCCTCCCCGGCGAGCAGAGTGCCGGCCTCGGTCAGGCGAATGCCCCGGCCTTGACGTTCCGCCAGGTGAGTGCCGGTCTCCTGCTCCAGTCGCGCCATCTGCTGCGAGACCGCCGACGTGGTGACGTGCAGGAGTCGGGCCGCGCCCACGACGGATCCGGTCGTCGCCACCGCGTGCAGTACCCGCAAGCGTTCGAGGTTCAACATCTCAGTGATACTACGAGATGCAGTCAAGAAACATTCACTTGTGCTTTCCGGTGATCGAACCCAGAGTGGGCGCGGCGCAACAGGCCATCACGAATGGCGACGGGGGTATGCCGAGTGACGTCTCGGCGTGCACGTCATTCGGCCTTCTCTACGCGTCCGGCCGATGCCGCTCCTGCCTCAGCCGCCGACCCGTCAGTCGGCGGGTGAGGCAGGGCGGGCACCCTTGGCGTCGCGCATCCTCGGGTGGACGGCCCGGGCGGCGACGGGGAGCGGGTTCGTGGTCAGACCGCGTAGTCGGCGTGCGGGGTGCCGCGCTGCCAGACCGTCTCGAAGGCGCCGGAGACCAGCTCCACCACGGCCGGGTCCTCGCAGTACCGGTGCCCGGCCCAGGCGCCGTCGCCGCTGAACCAGTGGAACAGCACCAGGCGGTCGTCGATCAGCCACAGGTCGTTGCCGGGCAGCGGGATGTCCGAGGCCAGCCGCCGGGGCAGCCAGCGCACCTGCTCGCCCGCGGCGAGGTTCACCGTGGTGAGTGCGTGCTCCCAGCGGATGTAGTCGGTGACCGGCTCGGAGACGATCCGCGCCCGGCGCAGCCGGACGCCCCGGCCGACGGTCTCGCGCACCAGCGGCACCCAGCCGGCCCACCACGGGGAGTCCGGGTCGGTGTCGACCGCGCCGGAGCGCTTGAACTCCTCGAAGGCGGCGGCCTCGTCGGCGACGCCGTAGGCGTCCCGCATCTCCAGGTGGACGGCCGTCCGGCGGGCGCCCCTGAGCAGGGCGGTGAAGTCGGGCAGGGGCTCGGTCATCGCGGGCCTTCCGGGGGTGGGTGGGTGGGGGCGGGTGGGTGCGGGGAGTGGGTGGGCGTCGGGTGCGGGCGGTTGTGGGTGTCGGGTGCGGGCGTCGGTTACGGGCGGGTGCGGGCGTCGGCGGTGAGGCGGCGGAGGGCGGCGCGGGCGGGCGGGCCCCAGGTGGTCTTGCCGCCGGGGCGGCCGAGGCGGCCGGCCTCGCCGATGTGGATGCCGCCGAGGGCGCGCATGACGGCCCAGCCGCGGGCGCGGCGCAGTGTCGCCCGGTCCGGGGCCGGTCGGTAGGCCCGGTGGAAGAGCTCGGCGCCGCCGTCCGGGAGGAGGGACCAGGCGGCCGCGAGGTCGCTCGCCGGGTCGCCCGCGCAGAGTTCGCCGAAGTCGACGACGCCGCAGAGGGTGCCGTCGGCGGTGAGGACGTTGGCCGGGTGGAGGTCGCCGTGGATCCACAGGGCCGGGCCGGTCCAGTCGGGTGCGCTGACGGCGTCCTCCCAGACGGCGCGGATGGCGCGGACGGCGTCCGGGTCGGGGAGCAGCCCCATGGCGGCGGCCGAGGCCAGCCCCTGGGTGACGTGCTCGGCCTGGGCGGCCAGCGGCTCGCCGCGGGCGCCGGTGGGCGCGGTGGCGGGGGCGGGCCGGTGCAGGGCGGTCAGGAAGGCGGCCAGGGTCCCGGCCGCGGCGGCGGCGCGGGTGACGGGAGCGTGGTCGGCCGGGGTGCCCGGGACCCAGGTGGTGACCAGCCAGGGGTGGGGGAAGCGCTCGGAGGGCTCGCCGAGGCGCCGGGGCGCCGGGATCGGCAGGGGAAGCGGCGAGGGGAGGGCGGGTAGCCACGCATGTTCCTTGCGCAGCAGGGCACTTGCGTCCTCCGTCACCCAGGGCAGCCGGACGGCGAGGTCCTCGCCGAGCCGCCACATCTGGTTGGACCAGCCGCGTGCACCGAGCCGCAGCGGGAGCTCGGCCAGGTCGGGGTGTTGGTCGCGCAGGAGCTGCCGGACCAGGTCCTCGGTGATCTCGATCGCGGTACGGGGCATGGGGGGAAGGGTAGTTGGGTGCCCGGGTGCCCGGGTGCCTGGGTGTTTGGGCCTAGGGAGTCGGAACCGTGGGTGCCGTCCAGCTGGCCAGGACCCGGAGGGACTGCGCGGTGGGGGAGTTCGGCTCCACGTTGTAGACGCACAGCGTCTGCTCCGCGTCGCCCGGCACCTGGAAGGACTCGTAGGAGAAGTGCAGTTCCCCGACCAGGGGGTGGTGGTAGTGCTTGGCGCCGTGGGTGCGGCGCAGCACCCGGTGGTCGTTCCACCAGCCGGTGAACTCCGGCACCTGGAGGGTGAGTTCGCCGACCAGGTCGGCGAGCCGGCGGTCCTGGGGGTAGCGGCCCGCCTCGAACCGGAGCATGGCCACCGTCTCGGCGGCGAGCCGCTCCCAATCACCCACCGTCTCCCGGGCCTTGGGGTCCAGCAGGTAGTAGCGCGCCATGTTGCGGCGGTTCGCGGGCAGGGCGTCGAAGTCGGTGAGGACCTCCCGGGCGAGCCGGTTGGAGGCCAGGACGTCGGTGCGCCGGCCGAGGATGAAGGCGGGCACGTGGTCGAGCGTCTCCAGCATCAAGTACAGCCCCGGGCGCACCCGTTGGGCCGCCGCCGGGGTGCGGCGGGCGGCCGGGCGGGAGTCGGACCGGAGCAGGTCGGCGAAGTGCTCGCGCTCGGTGTCGTCCAGGCGCAGGGCGCGGGTGATCGCCTCGACGACCTCGTCGGAGGGGTGGAGGGCCCGCCCCTGCTCCAGCCGGGTGTAGTACTCCGTGCTGACCCCGGCCAGCCGGGCCACCTCGTCCCGGCGCAGGCCCGGGACGCGGCGGACCCGCCCGTCGGCGGGCAGCCCGGCGTCCTCGGGGGTGACCCGGGCGCGGCGCGAGCGGAGGAACCCGGCGATCTCCTTGGTGCGGTCCATGGCTCCATTGTCGGCGGTGTCGCGGCGCGGCGGGCGGTCCTGGGTGGTCCTGCCGGTACCTGTCAGGGCAGGGCCAGGTATGGCGTCCCGGGGGGCTCCGCCCGGGGCTGTACTGGATCTGCGGCCGACGGAGAGCGGCCGATCGAATCCCGACGCCCCTGGAGGGTAAGAAACATGTCCACGAACACCACCTCCCTTCCGCTCGCCGGCCGCGTCGCCGTCGTCACCGGCGCTTCGAGCGGCATCGGCGCGGCCTCGGCCGAGAAGCTGGCGGCGCTGGGCGCCCGGGTCGTCGTGCTGGCCCGCCGGGCGGAGCGGCTGGCCGAGCTGGTCGAGCGGATCGAGAAGAACGGCGGCAGCGCGGTCGCCATCGCCGCCGACGTGACGGACGTCGAGGCGATGCAGGCCGCCGCGGCCCGGGTGGAGACCGAGTTCGGCGGGGCCGACCTGCTGCTGAACAACGCCGGCGTCATGCTGCCCGCCCCGATCGAGGAGCTGGCGACCGCGCAGTGGAAGCAGCAGATCGACCTCAACATCACCGGCCTGATGAACGCGATCGGCGTGTTCACCCCGCAGCTGGTGAAGGCGGCCGCCGAGCGCGGCGTGGCGGACCTGATCAACACCTCGTCCATCGCGGCGCAGAACGTCTTCCCGACCTTCGCGGTGTACTCCGGCACGAAGGCGTACGTCAGCCAGCTGTCGCGGACCCTGCGGGCCGAGCTGGGGGCGAAGAAGGTCCGGGTGTCGGCGGTCGAGCCCGGCATCGTCGGGACGGAGCTGCAGAGCCACGTCACCGACCAGGGCGCGCTGGACTGGCTGGAGGGCGCGAAGGCCGCCATGGAGTGGCTCACCCCGGAGGACGTCGCGGAGACCATCGGCTTCATCGCCACCCTGCCGCCCCGGGTCAACCTCCAGCAGGTCACGGTCATGCCCACCGGCCAGGCCAGCTGAGCCGCACCCCCCCCACCCCGGGGGGGGGGGGGGGGCGGCGCCGCGGGGGGGGCGGGGGGGGGGGGG